>JANSXN010000102.1 GCA_024742935.1 Flavobacteriaceae bacterium | reverse complement strand
CTATTATGGATTAGGCTCTGCTCTGGAAGCTTTTAAAGATAATTTTGAAACCATCGAAAACCTCTATCAAGAATCAGACTTTTTTAAAACATTGATTCAAAATAGTATGATGTCTATGAAAAAAACATATTTTCCGTTAACTTCTTATATGGCTGATCATCCTTATTATGGTGTTTTTTGGAAAGAGTTGAGAAATGAATATCTACTCGCAAAAAAATGGACTTTAAGACTCACTAATCAAACAGAATTGATGGAAAATGAGCCCCGTTCCAGAAAGTCTATAAGTGCACGTGAGAAAATTATATTACCCCTTTTGAGTATTCAACAATTTGCTTTGATACAGATGCAAAAAAAGGATCAAGACTATGAGATTTATGAAAAACTAATAATCAGATGTTTGTTTGGAAACATTAATGCCAGTAGAAATTCAGCTTAGTAGACCGCTCTTTTATTGAATTGTTTACAAGGAACCATTTTTAACAGCTACTTTTTTTTATTGAGTTTTTTTGAGCTTATTTTAAAACCTTATTCTTTTACTATTTTTCGCACAGTTGTTTTGCCTGTGGTATAATGCACTTTTACAAAATACAATCCAGAAGCGTAAAATGTCAGATTTAAAGTAAACTCATTTTTGTTCACAGTTTGAGATTTAATTAACTGCCCTTGAGCTGAAAAAACGTCAATCTTTTTTATTTCATCTATTGCTTTAACACTTATAAACTTTGAAGCTGGATTTGGGGTAATTTGAATGGTTTGTTTTGTAATTTCAATCGTATTTAATTCACATTCCAAATCATTGATAAACGTCCAGATTTGATCATTCAATAAAAAAGGAACCGGTAAATTGCTCGGGTCTTCTCCCATTCTTATCCACACCATATTTTGAGAAGGAACAACATTAAGAAACTGTCCGTCTTTCCCTAAAGCGGCATAAGTGTCTTCCGGGGCATTAGGGAATAAGGGGCCATTAAAAACAGTTTGTATACCGGGAACCATAAAAGTAGCACTTCCGTTGAGCCACCACAGGTATCCATAAGCTTCGTTGAGGGATTGAGATGGTGTGACCATCTGGTTAAAATAATTGGTATCTGTCATTATTTGATTGCCGTCCCAGTTGCCATCATTGAGCATCAGTAAACCAAAACGCGCCATGCTTCGAGCATTGCTAAAAAACACATTGTTATTTTCAATGGCTAAAAAGGTGCCGCTCATTCCCGTGGGGGTTTTTAGTTTTTGGGTGGTGTAGTTGTTCAGAGTACTAGCGGTAGCATCTTCAATCACCTGGTCGAGTAGGGTATAAGGAGCATTGTGATAGGCCCATCGCGTTCCCGGTGTGGCAAGACATTCCAGACAATTACTGCTGGTGCAGGTGGGGTCTGCAACGCCATCATCAAGGCCGCTGGTCATAGCTAATTGATTTTCAATAGTGATAGCTAATTCTTCGGCAGGCAAACAGCTAGTCCAGCCGACTCCCAAATAATTTACGGTGGGTTCATCTATGGATAAATGCCCTTCTTGTTGTGCGATACCGGTCATAAAAGCCGTAATGGTTTTTCCGGCGGAAGCCCAGTACCACGGTGCTGACATGGTGTGCTCGTCAAAATAGCTTTCGATGACAATTTTACCATCTTTTAGCAGAATAAAAGCTTTGGTGTTATTTTCGTCCAAAAAAGTATTGAGTAAATCAATCTTTTCAGGACACCAGTTCAATGACTCCGGTGGTAAAGTTTCCCAGGTGGAACCGGAAGTGGGAGGGAAGTACAATTCTTGTGTATATCCAAAAAAACAGAAAAAAGTTAAAAGTAGCAGGACAGATTGTTTCATAGGTTACAGTTTGAAGCTTTGACTAAATTAACTTAAAAAAGTTTAAAATTTAAATATATAGTCTTGCAATTAATAATTACCCGTTTGGGCAAAAAAACTTCAATCTTCCTTATAGATTTGGTTTAAAATTGCAGTGGCCACCTCAGGTCTGTAGTGGGAGTTTTCATAATAGTTTCTATAATTCTCTGTAAACGCATTGATACCTGAGAAATCAAACACATTTTTTTTGCCAAATACATCTTCTAAAAATTTTAAATCATCGGGGTTTAGCTTTTTTTGGTCATAAAGCGGACTGATGATGATTTTATAGTCTGTTTTGTGTTTTGAAAAAATGCTATAAATTGATTTTAGTATATCTTCTTGAGTTGTATTGATTGCCCTTTCGTGAAAGCGTTCAAGGGGTTCGCGCTCATAGAAAACAGCCATTCGCTCTTCAGTGAAATATTGTTTTTTTGCGATTAAATCATCAAAAACATCACTTTGAATTTCGTTGGTAAGTAACTCATATTTAAAAGTCTTTTCGTTTATTAATTTGTTTTTTGTCATATAGGGTTTCACTTTTCCGGAGAATTTGTAATCAATAAAAGCAACCAAAAACTTAGGGTTTACATAGGTTTTAAAAAACGTCCAGTGAAAAGCCACAGTATTTTTATTGTTAACCAAAGCAGGTGGGGTTATGTATAAATGCCCTGTTTCAGGCTCGACCTGAATTAAAGTGGCAGGATCCAGAACAAGCAATGCATTTTTAATTTCTAAACCTTGCTTATCAATAAGTTCAATTTTTTTTAAAATAGTTCCGATAGCTTCACTTGAACCATCAAAATGAAAAGGTTTTGAGTTTTCCGGAAGGTGCTTTTTCCATTCTGAAGTTTGATAAAAAATGGAACGCGAATTTCCAAATATAAATGAATCATATTCTTGATTCAATATATTGACATTGTTGAGAAAAGTCTCTGTACTCACATAACCTTTATTGAGTCCTACAAGCGATTTGCTGTTATTGTCATAAAATGAATCATATGTGTAAAGGACTTTAAAAGGGTCTGTTACTAAATAAGTAATCAATATGACTACCATCGGAATGATTCCGATGAGCCCAAAATAAAATACTTGTTTTAAAAAATGTTTCATTCTTTAAAATTGAAAATATATAAATTCCTGTTCTTCTCCGCCAAACCAGAGTATCATAAGTATAATGAAGTAATAGAAGGTATATCGATAGCCTTTTTTCCAATTTTGGCCAAAATTTTCAAAAGCGTGTTTTTTTTCCCGTCCCAGCCATTCAATACAAAGAAAAAATACTATAAAGAAAACCGTAACCAGTGCTTCTTTCATTGATGCAAATCTGGGAAAATCAAAAAGTGAGGGCGAAGCTATTTCAGAAATGTAATTGATGGCGTGCTTGAGGTTTTCTGCTCTGAAAAAAATCCAGGCAAAGACGGTGAGTCCAAAGGTAATTACCATAAAAGTGATTTCTTTGAGTGATGGCAATAGTTTTCCTGCGGCAACATGATCGATGTGTGTTCTGTTTTTTTTGGCGATTAAAAGGGGTAAAAAATAAAGGGCATTTAATGCGCCCCAAACAATAAATGTCCAGTTTGCCCCGTGCCAAAAACCACTCACAATAAAGATGATAAATATATTCCGTATCACTTTCAATAAACTACCCCGACTTCCACCAAGAGGGATGTATAAATAGTCTCTAAACCAGGTTGAGAGCGAAATGTGCCAACGTCTCCAAAACTCTGCGATATCTCTTGAAAAGTAGGGAAAATTGAAGTTTTGTTTTAAATTAAAGCCAAACAATCTCGAGGTACCAATTGCAATATCTGAGTAGCCAGAAAAGTCACCATAAATTTGAAATGTAAAGAACAAAGCCCCAATGAGCAGCGTGCTTCCCGAATACTCACCCGAATTGTTAAAAATCATATTTGCATAAATGGCACAATTGTCTGCTATGACCACTTTTTTAAACAGACCCAGAAGTATTTGGCGCAAACCATCTGTTGCTTGTGAATACTTAAAAACACGTGAGGCGTAAAACTGAGGAAGCAAATGGGTTGCACGTTCTATGGGACCCGCCACAAGCTGTGGGAAAAAGCTAACAAAGGCTGCAAAGGCTATAAAATTATGGGTGGGTTCCAGCTTCTTTTTATAAACATCAATGGTATAACTAAGTGTTTGAAAAGTGTAAAAACTAATCCCTACGGGAAGTATAATTTGTAAGGACTGTGCTTGAAATTGGGTTCCAAAAAACGAAAAGGCAGTGATAAAGTTATCGAGAAAGAAATTGTAATATTTAAAGAATCCCAAAAATCCCAGATTTACAAAAATACTGGTCCAAAGCAATAAGGTTCTTTTTGTTTGCTGTTTTTCTTTTGAAAGCATTATACCCACAGCATAATCAACGAGGGTGCTAAAAAGAATTAAAGACAAAAACCTCCAGTCCCACCAGCCATAAAAAATATAACTTGCCGCTACAATAAGGAAGTTTTGTTGTTTTAGTGATTTTTTAAAGACAAACCAATACAGTAAAAATACAATAGGAAGGAAAATAGCAAAATCTATAGAGTTGAAAAGCATGCTGTTTTGCTGATTGGTTTTTTTTTATTTCAAATATAGTAGTTATTGTTCAACAGTATAGCAATTGAGGAGTACAAATAGACCTCCAGACGTATACTGTTTTTTTAATTGAATAATTTCAATAGCAAATATATCTTCTCTCAATGCAGTTATAACAAATTATGTTACATTTGATTACTCCCTTTGATTAATGAAGTTTATGCGAAAGAGAAGCCAATAGTTTTATTAAAGTTTAAAACATATTGTGTATACTGAGATTGCCAGTAATTTAAATTAGAAAAAACATATTTTATTATGAGAAAAATTTTGCTGACAATTTTATCCATAATCATTTTCATTTCCTGTGTTAACTCAGAGAAAACAGAAAAAAATGATAACAATCTCACAAATGAAAATTTAGCGTTAGCCTTAAAAATAGATAGCTATTTAAAGGCGGTGTCTGCATTAGGTTTTTCAGGTTCGATTATAATTACTGATGGAAGTGAAGTAATACTAAAGAAAGGGTATGGATTATCAAATCGTGAAAACAGAGCAAAATATTCAGCAAATACAGTACAAACTTGTGGCTCTATTACAAAGCAATTTACTGCTGCGGCCATTTTGCTTTTAGAGAGTAAAGACAGTCTTTTAGTACATGATAAATTATCAAAATACTTTACCAATATCCCAAATGAGTACAGTGATATTACCATACATCAATTATTAACGCACAGTTCAGGAATTGTTGGGAATATTGGTGCTGATGAAGAGCCAACAGACAAAGAAACCTTTTTAGAAAGGCTTTGGCTCGAGCCACTCGAATTTTTGCCAGGTTCAGGCTACAGCTATTCAAATGCAGGGTACTCTCTATTGGGGATGATTATTGAACAAGTTTCTAAAATGAATTATGAAACTTTTTTAAGAGAAAATTTGTTTATTCCTTCAAAAATGGAAAACACTGGGTATTTAATAGCAGATAAAGATACTACAATTTTAGCAGAAGGATACCTACAGGGAGATTATTGGGGCAAAGTTTATAAAAAAGGTTGGCTTAATGACGGACCCAATTGGCATTTAAGAGCAAATGGAGGTATACATACTAACGCAGAAGATATGTATAGGTGGTTGCAAGTGATGCAGGGAAATGGAGTTCTTGATAAAAGCATAATAGATAAATGGACAACAGGTTACGTAAATGAAAACAATTCTAACTCTAAATATGCATACGGTCTGGCTGTTTATAATCATCAGAAGTATGGAAAAATAATAACGCACAATGGTAGCAATCGGATTTTTACAGCAGATTTGGTGTGGTTAACCGAAAAGAACATCCTTTTTTATATACAATCAAATAATTCCTTATTTCCTGCTTATGAAATTAGCAATAATATAATGTCAGCAGCATTTGACTCTACTTTTGTTAGTCCACCTGATATCGAATATAATACTAAAGTCTTACCTAAATCTGTAAAAAAATTAGAAGGAAACTACACAATAGACAGTGATACGATAGAACTAAAATCTGATGATATAAGAATGATTGCAAAGCTTAATGGTCAGCCAATGCTTGATATTTTTTTGAACCATTCTTCAGAACAACAAGCGTTTTTTTCAAAACTGAATAGCAGAACCCACGAAGCCTTAGAATTACTTAAAAAAGGTGAAAAAGACGCATTGAAAGGATTGATGTCTGAAGATCAAGACCCTTTGCCAGCTACCGAAAATTTGTTAAAACAAATTGCTCAAATTGGTACACCGGAAAATTTTAACCTCATTGGAACTTTTGAGAACACCGAAAACTCGAGATTTAGTAAATTTGGAACATACACCACATTTGTTCACGCAAGATTTCCAAACTGGAATAGATATTGGAATTTT
>JANSXN010000004.1 GCA_024742935.1 Flavobacteriaceae bacterium | reverse complement strand
CCAGTTGCAGGCATCAAATCAAAGATGGAACAGGAATAAACACCTACCATCCTGTTACATTATTATTAAAGAGTTTGATATAAATTTTAAAGAGTTTGATAAAATTTTCTATATTTGATAAAAAACTAATTATTAACACAAACCAAAAACTATGAAATCGAAAAATTATTTTTTGTTATTATTTTTAATCTTTCCGGTCTTATTATTTGCAAAAAAAGTAGAAATAAGTACCAATCCCTCTGATGCTGAAATTTATGTAAATGGAAAATTAGTTGGAACCGGTTCTATTGTTATTGATGTAAAAAATAAAGAGTGTATTACAGTACAAATTGTAAGAGAAGGGTATTTAGGTTACTCCAAAGATTACTGCAATCAAAAAGGAATGCCTGATATTCCAAAAAGAGACTACATTCAGCTCAATTTAGATCAATCTTATGAGGCTTCTACAAAAAGTGATATAGCCAATGTAGATGTTGTTTTAAAGCCTCAGAAAGGGACTTTAGATGAAAACTGGACGGCTGCTATCAGAACCATTACAGATTATTTTGATGCACTGGAAGTAAGTGACTCTGACGTAAAATATTTAAGATCTGCCTGGATCGTTGATACTTTTGATGGTTTTGTAGTGCGAACTAGAATCATTTACAGATTAACACGTGATGAACCACAGGAATTCAAACTTAAAATTGTTTCTGAAAGAGCACCAAGAAATACCAGCAGTCGACAGGACGAACGTTTTGAAGCCTGGGACCGTGTATTGAAAAAATATGGAACACTCCTGGAGGAAGTCAATTCCAGAATTGCAGCTTTCTAAGAAATCCCATTAAAAAAAATGAAAACCTGTTGTTTTAGTAGCAACAGGTTTTTTTTATGAGCAATCATCGCAGAAAGCAAATCGGGTAAATCATCAAGTTCATCTATGTAAGTTTCAATTGGCGGACTTTTATAGCCTTTGGGATTGTAAGTGTAGAGTTCCCATTTTTCATTGTTGTATTCAAGAGCGGTAAGGTTTTCAACCCAATCCCCACTGTTTAAGTAAACACAGGAACCCTTGTGATTGGTTTTGGTTTCCATTTGGGGTTGGTGAATGTGTCCGCAAATCACATAGTCAAAGCCATTTTCTATCGCCAGGTCTGATGCTGTTTTTTCAAAATCGCCAATAAATTTAACTGCCTGTTTTACACTTGCCTTGATTCGTTTAGAAAGAGAGTATTTTTCACGCCCCATTTTCAATAAAAACCAGTTTATGACCTGGTTGATGAGGATTAGAAAGTCATAGCCCCAGCCACCCAACTTAGCAATCCATTTTGCGTGTTGTATGGATGCATCAAACACATCGCCGTGAAAAAACCACGCTTTTTTACCATCGAGATTGAGTACCAGTTTGTCTAAAACCTGAATGTTTCCCATTTTGGTTTCGCTGAACTTTCTGAGTTTTTCATCGTGATTACCTGTGATGTAATAGACTTTGGTGCCTTTTGTGGCAAACGAAATTATTTTTTTAATCACTTGAAGGTGCGCCTTTGGAAAGTAACTTTTTCTGAATTGCCAAATGTCAATGATATCGCCGTTTAAAATGATTTTTTTAGGACGAATGCTGTTTAAATAATGAAGTAATTCTTTTGCCTGACAGCCATACGTACCCAAGTGCACATCAGAAATAACAACAATATCAACTTTTCTTTTCAAGGGAGACTGTGTTTTCACAAAGGTCTGTGATTTCTGAATTTCTGCCAATAAATTGGTTTTATGAGATGCTTAAATCAATGTTATCATTGCATTATCAAAATAATTTGAATATTAGGGAATGATTAATTGAAGTTAATGTTAGTTCAAAATTTAGTTGATTATTTTTTCTATCAATCAGAAATACTTTGTTTCAGATTAAAAAGCCACGAATGCACCAATGTTAAAAGGGTACTATTTTTAACATTGTTGTTGTGTAAAAATTTGAAAAAGCTATGAAACTCAATTCAGGTTGTCAGCAAGCTATCACAAAACCTTTAACTTAGGTATCCAAAGGCGGACTTTTTTAATTTGGTAGGGTTCTATACTACCACTATAACAACACAAAGTGAATTTAAATTTATAATTAACTGAATATAAATAATGTGCAATCAAAGCTAAAACCCCCTGAGATATATTCGTGCATTAGTGGCACTTTTACTTTCAAATTTAGTCTCCGGTATAAACATTATATAAAACATTATTTTTAAATCTGTATTTTAAAAATTACATTTGTTGAAAAGCATTTTTATGGCAGGCAATACATTTGGGACACTTTTCAGATTGAGTACATTTGGCGAGTCCCATGGCGAAGCGATTGGTGGTATTATTGAAGGATGCCCCGCAGGTTTAACAATTGATTATGCTGCCATTCAGGCCGAAATGCAACGCAGAAAACCCGGCCAGTCAAAGATTGTCACCCAACGAAAGGAAGAAGACGAAGTACAGTTCCTAAGTGGCATTTTTGAAGGTGTTACTACCGGCAGTCCCATTGGTTTTCAAATAATTAATACCAATCAAAAATCCAAGGATTACTCCCATAACAAAGATATTTACCGCCCTTCTCATGCCGATTTCACCTATGACAAAAAATATGGTTTGCGCGATTACCGGGGCGGGGGAAGGTCTTCGGCTCGTGAAACTGCCAATTGGGTAGTGGGTGGCGCTGTCGCGAAACAACTCCTTAAAGATATTAAGATTAATGCCTTTGTTTCTTCGGTGGGCGATTTGTTTCTAGAAAAACCCTACCAGGAACTCGATTTTTCAAAAACCGAAACCAATGATGTAAGATGCCCCGATGAAACAACTGCCAAAAAAATGGAAACGCTCATCAAGCAAATCAGGAAGGAAGGCGATACTGTGGGAGGAACCATTACTTGTGTGATTCAAAATGTACCTGTGGGGCTTGGCGAACCTGTTTTTGACAAATTGCACGCGCGACTGGGACAGGCGATGCTGAGCATCAATGCTGTAAAAGGTTTTGAATATGGCAGCGGATTCTGTGGTGCCCGTATGAAAGGAAGTGAACACAATGACATTTTTCAGGAAGACGGAATGACAAAAACCAATTTAAGCGGTGGTATTCAAGGAGGCATCAGTAACGGAATGGATATTTACTTTCGGGTGGCATTCAAGCCGGTGGCAACCATCATGCAAAACCAGCAAACGATAGACAAAGAAGGCAATGCCTCTGAAATTCAAGGAAAGGGCCGGCATGACCCTTGTGTGGTGCCTCGTGCTGTTCCGATAGTAGAGGCAATGGCGGCACTGGTGCTGGCAGATTTTTATTTGTTGGATAAAGTGGTAAAAAGTTAGAAGTTAGAAGTACGAAGTTAGAAGTACGAAGTTAGAAGGTCATTTTTAAAAACTTGAATACAAGTAAATTAATTTAGATAAAAAAAGCAGCTGATATTCAGCTTAAACTTTAAAAACGTATCAATGAAAAAACTTGCACTACATTGGAAAATAATCATTGGGATGGTACTGGGTATCATTTGGGCATTGTTATCAAGCAGCTTGGGCTGGAGTGCCTTTACCATCAACTGGATTGATCCTTTTGGAACGATTTTCATCAATTTATTAAAACTGATTGCAGTTCCATTGGTGTTGTTTTCCATCATTAGTGGTGTGGCCAATATTGGTGACCCTAAAAGCCTGGGAAGGATGGGAGGGAAGACCCTTTTGATTTATTTAACCACCACGGTTCTTGCTATTGGATTAGGACTTCTGCTCGTAAACGCCGTAAAACCCGGAAAATTAATCGATGAGCAAAGCCGCATTGACAACCGAATTAGTTATGAAATTTGGGCTTCAGAGCAAGGCTATGAAATAAAAGACGGCATCAATTATTTGCAGGATCCTGCATTTTTTGAACGTGCACAGGAAATATCTGAATTAACCAAAAGTGAGCTCAGGGATGCATCGGTTTCAGACAAGCTGGAAACGGCAGACAAAACAAAAGAGACCACACCTTTACAGCCGTTAGTTGATATTGTTCCTGATAATTTCTTTTATTCCTTATCAAATAACGGATTGATGCTTCAAATCATCTTTTTTGCCATCTTTTTTGGGGTCTGTTTGTTGTTTATTCCTTCAGACAAATCAAAGCCCGTGTTGTCATTTGTTGACGGAACCCTGGAAGTGTTCCTCAAAATGGTTGATTTGGTAATGCAGGCAGCGCCGTTTTTTGTGTTTGCCTTGTTAGCCGGTGTGGTGAGTAAAATGGCAGGTGATGATATTGGGAAGGTTGTTGAAATCTTTAAAGGCTTGAGTTGGTATTCGTTGACCGTTCTTGGGGGACTCCTGCTTATGATTTTTGTTATTTATCCTTTGGTACTCAAGTTGTTTGTCAAGCAAATTCCTTACAAAGGATTTTTTAAAGCGATGGGACCAGCACAAACATTGGCGTTCTCGACTTCGAGTAGTGCAGCTACCTTACCTGTCACGATGGAGTGTGTGGAGAACAATCTGGGTGTGGACAAGAAAATTTCCAGTTTTGTACTTCCCATTGGCGCCACGGTCAATATGGATGGAACCAGTTTGTATCAAGCGATTGCGGTGGTATTTTTAGCACAAATGCATATGATCGATTTGACTATTGGTCAGCAGTTGATTGTTGTTTTAACAGCTACTTTGGCCTCTATAGGCTCGGCAGCTGTACCCAGTGCGGGCTTGGTAATGTTGATAATAGTTTTGGATTCTGTGGGCTTAAATCCTGCGTGGATTGCGATTATTTTTCCTGTTGACAGGATACTGGATATGTTTAGAACGGTGGTTAATGTGACCGGCGATGCCACAGTTTCCTCTATTATAGCAGATGGGGAAGGAATGTTAAATTACCAAGATGTTGAGAGTCCTTCAGATACGTTTGATTTGGATTCATAAACGACCCATTTGGGAGTATTTGTTGTTTGAAAATTAAAAACATGGTTGATATACAGCTTATAGGGTGTATATCAACAATAAACCGATATAAAACAATAGTTTACAAATGGAATATATCAACAATAAGTTATAATATTATGTTGTATATACTAATGTTGTATGCCATTTGAAAAAAATCTCGTCTTGAAAGAAATTAAGATAAAAAAAGGACAAATTCTGCAAAGAAAAGGTGAATTGAATAGCAAAGTCTATCAAGTTAAATCAGGCTTGTTGCGGAGTTATTCAATTGACGAAAAAGGGAAAGAACATATTTATATGTTCGCACCTGAAAATTGGATTATTGCAGACGGTCTTAACCCTACAAAGCCAAATGAACTATTTATTGACGCTTTAGAAGATTCGATAATCATTCAAAGAGAAAAAGATTTGACTACTATTACTGAAACGGAAAAATTAATTAACAGACTGGTAGTACTTCAACAAAGAATTATACTATTAATGAGTGCTTCGGCTATTGAACGTTACGAAAATTTTATAGAAACTTATCCCGAAATTGTACAACGAGTTCCTCAAAAAATGATTGCATCTTACCTTGGTATTACGCCAGAGGCATTATCCCACGCAAAAAGACTTCGTTTAAAGAAATAGTATCAAAAATCATTTCTTAATATACATTAATGCGTAGGTATTTATTCATACCTAATTTTGTGTAATATTAAAAATTAAAGAAATGACATTAAAAACATTATAAATTGATACTTCGCAATCTAAAGTATCATTTCTCATTAAAAAATTAGGTTTTTTAACCATAAAGGGAGCATTAGCAGATTTTCAAGGAAACATTGCATTTAATGATAATGATTTGGAAAACTCAAAATTAGATGTAAGTGTTGGCGCTATAACAATAGACACAGGAAACGCTAAAAGAGATGAACATTTAAAAAGCAATGATTTTTTTTACGTTAAAGAATTTCCAAAAATTAAATTTCAATCAACCAAAATCCTTAAAGAAAAAGACCAATTTTTAGCTATTGGACAATTAACCATTCTGAATAAAACGAAAGAAGTTTCAATACCATTTAGTTCTGAAAATAAGTCGCTAAAAGGCAATTTTTCACTCAATCGATTAGATTATGATTTAGGCAAGAAATTCCCAACTTTCATTGTTGGCAAAACAGTTCAAATTTCAGTTATCACTAAAATTAAGTAGCTATGAAAACTTTATTAAAAACATCAGCAGTACTTTGGATTGTATGGGGATTAGTTCACATAATAGCCGGTATATTGACAATGAAAGGTATATTAACCGAAGATATACCAAGTTCTATATCAGGAATTGCAGACAAAGTTGACCCAAGCCTATTACAAATGGATTATCCAAACGCATTAGGAGCATTGATTGGTCAACACGGATTTAACTTGCTCTGGATTGGAATTGTAACTTTTATAGCTGCATTTTATGTTTGGAAAGGAAATAAAAATGCTATATTTCTTGCTGCAATTGTTGGTGGCTTGGCAGATTTAGGCTATTTCCTTTTTATGGATTTAGGTGGTTATGTCAACTTTATAGTTGGTGGTTTAATGACCTATGTATCTGCTGCTGCAATAATTTTGAGTTTTTACGTGTATTTCAAAACTCGAAACACAAATTTGACTGAATAAAAAAACGGCATACAACAATGTATAAAAGCAATAGCGGTTTGGGTTAATACTCAAACCGTTTTTGCTTTTAATTAAGTATATTGTAATCCGAAATGTAAGAGCATTTAATCCGCTACTGCTCTTATACTAGACCGTTAGTCACCATAAAATTTAAAAAATGAGAATAACAATCATTTTAATTATTCTGACTATTCAAGTAGGTTGTAAAAACCGTAATGAGACGAATATTAAGTCTGAAAACTCTGCCATCACTGAATTAACGAGATGCAACTACAATAATGAAGCAATTACTAAATATCACAATCTAACTAATAAAGCTGAAATTGCAATTTGTGATGGTGATTTCGATAGAGCATCCAAAAATTACTCATTGGCATTTAGAGAAATCAAAAAACCTTTTGGTCCTGATGTTTATAATGCCGTACTTTCAAATCAACTCTCTAATAATTTAGATGAAAGAAATTTAAATCTTCAACTACTTATAAATAATTCTGATGATCTAAGTTTGCTAAAGTCCATTTTTGTCAACACATATATAGATGAAACCCTTTGGAATTCTTTTATAGAGAAAAGAACGACTGAATATGACTCTAGATTAAGAAATGAATTCAAATCAATTTGGGAAAGAGATCAATTGTTCAGACCAATGTACGATACTCATGATGACACTATTCAAGCTAATCGAATAATAAATATGAACAGGATACTTTCAATAACTGATTCTCTTGGCTTCCCTTCTCAGATAGAGCTCGGTTTTAGAAAATCCTTAAGAGGGCAAAATCATGATGTGGTTTTAGTTCATACATCTCAAAGAAGAAGCAGCAATAAGAACATAATTGATCTTGAACCAATTCTTTGCAAGGCAGTAAATGAGGGACGATTTGATCCTGAACAAGCAATCTCTTACCTCCATTTCCAAAATGATGAGGATAAAAGAGATTTTGAAGTTTACTCAACTTGGCAATATAAACATCACTTGTTGCCAGATTCTCTAAATAACAAAATATGGCTTGTAAATTTGAATAAGGAAAAATATGAGCGTGCTAATGAAATAAGAAAAAAATGGAATGCTGATCAATTAGATGACATTGCAATAAAATCTGATTTTATTTCAAGAAGCAACATACCGTTCATATTTACATCAGTTATGACATTCATTGAACATATGCCAACAGATCTTACTCTGGAAGAGGCTTTGGAACAATATAAAATGAATACTTTAGATAAAAGACCATTTGAAAAGTCAAAAATACGGTGACTAACAATGTATAAAAATAATTGCTTAGTTTTAGGCTTAATCGAATGTCGTTGCAAATTTACTACGTCTGATTTTCCTGCGGAAAATCCTCGCACGTAAACCCGCAACTACTTTTATACAAACCGTAACCAATTGAAAATTTTCAAATTAAAAAACAAAAACCTGCTAAAAGCAGGTTTTTGTTTTAGTTTCTGTTTGCAATGTATCTATTTAATTCTTCAGTTGAATCTTCCCATTCAAAAGCTTGAGATACTTTAAAGTAGTTTCCAATGTCATAAGTAAAATCATAAGCAAACTTTGCAAAGTCAAGTTTTGTTTCTTCCCATTCCATCAATTGAACTATGTCACGCACCTGGTCTGCAAATAAACAATTTGAAGCAACAATTTGTTTTGCTAAGCTTAAACGGGTTTCATCCCAGGTTTTTGAGGCTACTGTTCTTTTGGCATCCTGAAAGTCAGACACTTCCATAGGCCATGGGCAACCTATGGGTCCGCCATATCCTTGCATTATATAATGATTTTGAGCAGAGTTACCTGAGACTACGGTTGTTGTGGTTTCTTCATAATAGCCTAAGCCATCATTCACGTTTACATTTACGTTAATACCTGTACCGCCAACATTCACATCCATATTGACTCCACCCATAGTGTTGTTTGTATTTACACGGGTTGATACAGTTTCTGTATAAACAGGCTCTGTGATAACGGTTCCAATTACGCGCTGGTTGGGATTTTCAATATAAACTTCAGGCAAAGGAACAGCAGAAAACATACGCATTTTTAATTTTCCTTTTTTCTCGGTAACGATGTAGGTAATTTCAGCAGATTGCTCAGGCATATACATATTGGTTTCGAGTGCTTCTTTTTGAGGAGATTCAAATACTAGTTTGGCCTTGTAAACGGGTGCATTCAGATTGGTTACCAATACATTGGATTCCGGGAACTCGTGTTGCTGAATATTATTCAGAAAAAGTGTAAATTTAGAATTGTCTTCAGTAAAAATAACGATATTGTAGTTTAATTGTGCAGAGACAATTGCTGAAAAAAATAGTGTTAAAACACTGAGAGTAATAGTTTTCATAAAGTAGGGTTTTATAAATTGTTATTTGAGATTTACAAATCTAATGCCAAATTTATTAATGATTTAAAAAAAATGAATTAAATTTATTGCAATATTACAATAAATTGTAATCTGCAACAGATTAATTATCAAATGAAAAGTTTTTATTACAATTTATTTATTATTTAGTAACTTTATAAAAATATTCATTTCTCCCCGCAGTTGTATTTTTGAGTCCCGAAATCTATGACATACTTATGCGCAAAATTTGCGTAAGATGAAACAAGTATTAACAATCGTTCTTTTGTTTACAACACTCACGGTATTTTCACAAGTGGGAATTAACACCACAACACCCAGTGATGCTTCAGTAATTGATGTTCATAGTACCAGCGATGGGATACACTTTGGCGGAATGTTACCTCCCAGAGTGACTCTCGCTGAACGGGATTTAATCCCTGTCACCGCTGCAGATGAAGGTATGCTGGTGTATGTTTTGAACCCACCCAACAGCCAACTTCAAATCTGGGACGGCACTGCCTGGCAAACCCTTTTTCCACAAAGTATTGAGTTTTCTGCTGTTTTAGCGGCGTGGGATGTTTTGGGTGTTGGTGGTTTTGGTCCAAGCCCTTTTAATGCCTCAGAATCAAGTGCAAGTGTAACAGTGGGTGGGTTAACTCGTGGAAGTGGTCTGACTACTTCTGGAGGTGGTTCAGCTAATTCCTGGGGGGCTGATGGTTGGGAAAGTGGACTCCCTAATGAAAGTCAGGCAAATTCAATTGCGACTGGAAAATTTGTCACTTTCACTGTTATGCCTAATTTTGGCGTCAATGTTTCTTTAACAACTATTGAGCATTATAATATAAGACGTTCCGGCACTGGACCTACAACCGGAATTTGGCAATACAGCATCAACGGAACCGATTTTTCTGATATTGGGGCACCCATCATTTGGGGTGGAGATACATCTGCTACAGGAAATCCTCAAGCTGCCATTGATTTAAGTGGCATTGCAGATCTTCAAAATTTAACTTCCACAACAACAGTCACTTTTCGGATTGTGAATTGGGACGCCTCAGGGGCAGGGGGAACCTGGTATATCAATAACATCAACGGCAATGATTTGATTGTGAGAGGAAACTTGCGATAGTTATCTGATTTACTATTTGATTCCGGGATTTAATTTTCTACTTTTTTATTTTGTTAGTTGTTAAAATTGTTTAGTTTTAAAATTCAATTATTTAACAATCTGAAAGTTGTTTGCTTTCCATAAAACAGTACCCTATGAACGTTTGTTTTATTATGTACCCCTGGCACGAGATGTCTCCTGAAAATGATTCTACTCTGGCAATGATTCATGAGTTTGTAAAGCGTGGTCATGGTCTTGCCATTACCACACCGGCTAACCTTACCATTAGAGACAGTGTTGCTTTTGCGTTTTCACGGGTCATGAAGCGCAAGGATAAAATTTCCAACAACTTAAAATCCTTTCACGCTAAAGCCGAATTTTATGATGAAATGTTGCCCCTTGCCGGTTTTGATGTGATTATCCTGAGGAGCAATCCGCCGCTGGATATGATTATGCTTAATTTTCTGGATTCTGTAAAGGATGATGTGTTTATTATGAATGATTTGGACGGGATACGCCGGGCAAACAACAAATTATACACTGCCGTTTTTGAGGATGAAAACAACGAAATCATTCCGCGTACTCACGTTACAAAAAACAAAGAATATCTCAAAAGTGTCATAAAAGACGGTCCTGATAAAATGATTTTAAAGCCTTTAAATGGTTTTGGTGGCTCCGGAGTGATTCTTTTGGAAAAACGTGCGATGAAAAGTATCAATTCGTTGCTTGATTTTTATATCGACAATGCTGATGGTACTTCCAATTATGTCATTCTTCAGGATTATATTGAAGGCGCAGACAAAGGAGATGTGAGGGTGTTAATCCTCAATGGAAAACCCATTGGTGCAATGAAACGCGTTCCGGGAGAAGAAGATCACCGTTCCAATGTGAGTGCAGGTGGCCGGGTTGAAAAACATAGTTTAACAAAGCAGGAAAAAGAATTGTGCAGACGCATTGGTCCCAAACTGGTTAAGGACGGACTTTATTTTGTGGGAATCGATATCATAAACGGGATGCTGGTTGAAGTGAATGTGATGTCTCCGGGTGGGATAACCTATATGAACACCGTTTATAAAACCAAAGTTCAGGAAAAAGTCATCGATTTTGTGGAGGATAAAGTATTAGAACTTGTCAATGCTTTTGAACGCAGAAAAAAACTGAGAAAACACGTTGATGAAGCGTGATTTAGTTTGTGAGTCTTTGAGTTTGTGAGTTTGTGAGTTTTGAGTTTTGCTGGGTGTTTTTTTAGAAGAAAATATAATCGATAACAGTGTTGATGCTTATTAAGACCACTCTGTAAAAATAACTATTTTGAAATGTAAATTTTGATATGACAAATTTGATATAATTTCATGGAACGATTATCTCTAAACCAAATTCTTATAAACATTCAAAATGAGGCTTTATTTGAAGCCGTTGTTGACGATTATTCTTTTACCATAAAGATAGATGAATATGTTCCTTATGTGTGTGGTGCTGTGCACGACGGACATCAATTCAGAAAAGAATTGTGGAATAATTGTCTGCATACTGCACATGATCGCTGGTTTGAAGAAGATCCTTGTACTAAAGAGTTTGTGAAATCGCATCCCATTGTGATTGCGGGTTGTGACAGTCGGTTTGAATATGACCTCAATCGCGATCCTGAAAATGCTATTTATGAGGATGCCTGGGGGAAAAAACTTTGGAAAGATGCCTTGCCCGAAAGCCAAAAGCAACACAGCCTTCAAAAACATCATAATTTTTATAAAATAGTTCACGCCTTGATTTCTAAGTTGGAAGCAAAATTTGGTACTTTAGTGGTCTATGATATGCACTCCTATAACTGGAGACGCTGGGAACGGGAAGTTCCTGTCATCAACCTGGGAACAGCAAACATAGACAATAACCGATTTGGTGAATTTGTTGAAACCTGGAGAGTGTCACTTTCAGAGTTGGAATTGCCTCATGAAATTATAGCCACTTCCAAAATCAATGACACCTTTCAAGGCAATGGATATTTCTTAAAATATATTACCCAAAACTTTAAAAATACCTTAGTTTTGGCAACTGAATTTAAAAAAATTTACTGTGATGAATATGCTCAAATCATCTTTCCCGAAGTGGTTTCTGCTATCGAAATTCAATTGAGAGAAAAAATCAAATCACATGCTTACTCCTTTTACAATGCATACAAAAAATAACACATCCCTTTCAGAAAAAGTAAAAAAAGAACATCCCAATTTGGTCAAAATTGACCACAGTCTCAATCAGCTTGTGCAAAAGATTGAGTTGCTCAACTACATCAATCCCATTAACATTGAACAGGAAAAGCGCAACTTTTTTACATCAAAATACAACATCAACCCAAAGTTCAAATACCGCCGTATTGATTTTGACGCACACAAAATGCAACAGGAGCTCTTTTCACAACCCATTGACACGATCAAGGACGCAGAATCAAGAGCCTTTTACCGCGATATTATTTATGACTATTCAGGGCTTATACAGTGTATAGAAACTATCAGTCAGCCTCAAAAGTTTTATTTCAATGCGCTAAAATCTTTTGGAACGCCCAAAGACAAAGATGTGGAAAATGCCCGTTTTATTCTTCATTTTGGTGATGACGCTTTTGATCCCGAATTGCAACCGGCTTATGATGTAAACGATGCCATTGATTATTTCAAGGATTTTATGAAGGTGTATGACTTTCCTTTTAATATTAAGGTGTCTACAAAAATAACTGCAGCCGCCATGGTGCAAAACAACACCCAAACCCTTATTTTAAAGAAAAATCATTTGTATAGTGCCAATCAGTTAAAAGTGCTGGCTAATCACGAGATTGGCGTGCATCTGGTAACAACGTTTAACGGCTTGAATCAACCTCTTAAAATTTTTCACAACGGTTTCCCTCAGAATGTGGAAACTCAGGAAGGATTGGCTGTTTTTAGTGAATATATGAGTGGTTGCCTTACTTTGTATCGTTTAAATGAACTTTCCTATCGGGTACTGGC
The DNA here is from genome assembly GCA_024742935.1 of Flavobacteriaceae bacterium. Lineage (GTDB taxonomy): Bacteria > Bacteroidota > Bacteroidia > Flavobacteriales > Flavobacteriaceae > Planktosalinus. The sequence goes on along the minus strand of JANSXN010000004.1, from coordinate 52,981 downwards.
GGCAGATAGTTTGCGTAAAGGTTTTGATTTTTGTGATACGTTTGATTTGCTACATAACCAATACAAACTCAACAGAGAGGAGGCTTATAATATTTCATTGCGGGCTCACAGGGGAGGAGGTTTTACAAAAGATTATATGTATCTCACCGGCTTGAAAAAGATTTATGACCGCTATAAAAACAAGGAATCTTTGGAAAATCTTTTAAGCGGAAAAGTCACTTTGGAATACAGTCACGTTGTTGAAAAATGGAAAAAAGAAGGATTGGCTGCTGAAAATACCTATGAGAACTTTGCTTTCGCTGAAAATAGAAATACCAATTCCAAACTGGATTTTATTCTGGATAACCTCAAATAGTTTACAGGAACTTCGCCTTTAATTCCGGCGTGGGAATCATACAGCTTTCTTTTTTACCAAACCATTTGTATCGGTTGCGGGCAATGATATCATAGACCCAGTTTCTTAAAAACCTTGGTAAAATCATAAAACCATAGAGCAGGGGGTAGCCTCCTTTTAAGTGCCTTGCTATTTTTAAAGCGGCTGTGGATTTAGTGTAATAGGTTTCGCCATCAAGCAATAAAATAGAATCTATTTTAGAAGTATCAATGTTGTAATTTTGTATCAACTGTCGACCTTCTTCTGACTGAATCGCAGCAAACCGAAACACATCCTTTTTGTCCCTTTTTATAATAAACACCACAGAGCCATTGCAGAGATTGCAAACACCGTCAAAGAGGATTGTTTTTTTGTTGGATGACATAGTTAACTATTAAGGTTTGTTCTTTGGATCCATTGGTGTTGGAAAGATAGAATAAACAATAATTTGAAGTTCAATAATTTCATAATTAATTACATAAGGAAAAATTTTTAATACATCTTCGCGATATCGATTCTTTGTTTTTATTTGAAAGTGTTAAGGAAATTTTTCAATATATAAAAGTGTAGTTTCTAATTCCTTAACAAATTTACTTCATAACCCCTGACTTTTACTTTCATACCATAAATATCCATCGATAATATCCAGCTTTGCTTCTTCCCGAAGATTAAGGTTGTAAGCCATACTTTTCAATTAATTCTTCTTTCACTTGATTCCAGGAATAAGAATTTCCAATGCCAGACAGGTAGTTTTCTCTACGTTTATCAAGTTCGGTTAGCTGCGCTTTTGATAGAACAGAAGAAGACGTATTTTGATTATAGCATTCGATGACTTCTACCATTTTTATAAACAATTGTGTGTCGTTTGTTTCTAACGATTTCTTTATAATGGTTTTTAATTTTAAAGCATCCATTTTCAAAAACGATTAAATATTATAACGTAAATATACAAAACATCAGGTTGTTTACTTCTTTTTTCGTTCCACAAATTCAAGTTCGGTGATGGAAACATTTGTGGTGAACATGCCATAATTGACAATGGCTTTTTTCTTTTCAAGGCTATCAATGATTCCAATAGCCCGTCCATCGTGCATACGCACACGGTCACCCACTTTTAATTCAACCTTTGGTTTGTTTTCTTCTTTCTTTTTTTCAATAGCTTTTTCCTTTTTCTTTTTTTGCCTTATGACAGCCACTTTTTGGATCACTTCTTTCTCAACTTGTTTTTCCTTTGCCTTTTCTTCTTTTTTGACTTTGGGTGGGTCTTTTTTCTTCTTCGAATTTTCTACAGCAACAATTTTTAGAAATTCGTCTACGAGTTGTTTTTTCTTTTTGTTATTCAAAAAGTTATCTGCGAGGGCATCTATTTTTTTTCCGAGATAGATTAATTTTTGATTGCTGTCATACAATTCCTGATAGCTTTCCAGTTTTTGTTGGATTTTTGTGTTGATCTCCTCGAGTTGTTTGCTTTCTGTTTTTGCTTTGTCTTCCTCGCTTTTGAGGGATTCTGAAGTTTTCCTGAGTTTTGCACGTTCCTTTTGCAAATCGGCTATGGTTTTGTCAAAGCGCACTTTGCTGCGTTCAATTTTCTTTTTGGCTTTATTGATTAAGCTGTAAGGAATGCCATTTTTTTGAGCGACTTCAAATGTAAAAGAGCTTCCGGCCTCACCAATGTGCAGTTGGTAAACAGGCTCCAATGTCTTTTGGTCAAACTGCATATTTGCGTTCACAGCGTGTGGCAATTCATTGGCCAACATTTTCAGGTTGGAGTAGTGGGTCGTAATAATCCCGAAGGCTTCCCGTTCATAAAATACTTCCAGAAAGGTTTCGGCTAATGCGCCACCCAGTTCGGGATCACTACCGGTACCAAATTCATCTATAAGAAAGAGTGTTTTATCATTGCACTTTTTCAGAAATTGGTTCATCATTTTCAGTCGGTAGCTGTAGGTGCTTAAATGGTTTTCAATTGACTGGTTATCGCCAATATCTGTGAGAATTCGGTCAAAGAAGCAGAGTTCGCTTTTCGGGTCTACCGGAATTAAAAAACCGCTTTGCAGCATCACTTGAAGAAGTCCCACCGTTTTTAACGTGATGCTCTTCCCGCCGGCATTGGGGCCGGAAATAACAATTATGCGTTTGTCAGGTTGCAGGGAAATGGTTTGCGGGAATGTTTTTTCTTTCTTTTTTAAATTACTTAAATAAAGAATGGGGTGGTAGGCATTTTTAAGGTATAGGTTTCGTTCTTTGGTTAGTGCCGGTAGAACGCCATTTATTTTCCTTGAATATTTGGCTTTTGCCGAAATCACATCGATTTCCACCAAATAGTTTTGATAGTCTCTTAACTCCTGCCTGTAAGGCCTGATGTATTCTGTGAGTTGTTTGAGGATTTTTTTAATTTCCTCTTTTTCATCAAAAAGCAAGTTGTTGAGTTCGCGTGATAATTCTAGGGTTGCTGCGGGTTCAATAAAAACAATACTTCCGGTTTTTGAGGTTCCCATTGCGGCACCTTTTACTTTTTTTCGATACATGGCTTTTACAGCCAGCACACGTCTGTTGTCGATTATGGATTCTTTGATTTCGTCGAGATACTCACCGGCTGCAGCCTGACTGAGAGCGGTCATAAAGGACGCATTGATTTTTCCTTTCATGCCGTTCATAGCTCTTCTAATGTTGGCAAGTTCGGGTGTGGCGTCATCTCTTATTTCACCAAAGCGGTCAACAATGGCTTTGATGGCATTTGTGATGGTTTTATCAATTTCAATCTTTTCAGATAACGAATACAGATGAATGTAAAACTGATTGTATTTTTTAAAAAATGAAAGCAGGTCTGCGGTTGTTTGGCAAATACTGAGAATTTTTCTGAAAGAATTTACTTCCAAGGTACTGTTTTCAACGCCCAATAAATTGATTTCAGAGGTGATGGCGTCAAATCCATGATTGGGGATGCGGTTGTCGCCTTCTAATGAGACGCTGTACTCATTTACTTCCAAAAGTGCTGTGCGTGCTGATTCTATGGTTTGAAACGGTATTGTTTCAAGCAATTTTTCTTTTCCTTGTTGGGTGACACCATGTGAGGCAGCTTGTTCTAAAACAGTGGGAAACTCCAGGTCTAAAAGTGTTTTGGAATGAATTTGAATCATTAGCGAATTTCTACTTATTTTTATGCTCAAGAAACTGTTTAAATTTTATCTAAAAGTCATTTTTTGTTTCTTTTTAACCTGCACGTCGTTAGATTGTTTTTACAATAGCCCTGCTATTCTAAAAAAATCTGCCTCGTTCAAATTAAAAATAATTCAAAAAAGCATCAATAAACAAAACTTAAACAGTTTCTGAATTTTTTTGTAAAAGTAAGGATAATGCAGGTAAAAATAGAAGAAAGTTGGAATGCAAAACTAATGCTAGAATTTGAGAAACCCTATTTTAAGGATTTGGTTGCATTTGTAAAAAGCGAATACCAATCAAAAACCTGTTATCCGCCCGGAACCCATATTTTTGCTACTTTTGATTCTGCACCTTTTGAGAAGGTAAAAGTGGTTATACTGGGTCAAGACCCTTATCACGGGCCGGGGCAAGCAAATGGCTTGTGTTTTTCAGTTAATGACGGTGTTTTGAAGCCACCCTCTTTGCAAAATATCTTCAGGGAAATTCAGCAGGATTTGGGTATTCCTATTCCTGAGAGTGGAAATCTGGAGCGTTGGGCAGTACAAGGAGTGTTTTTGCTGAATGCCACGCTCACAGTAAGAGCTCACCAGGCCGGAAGCCATCAAAACAAAGGCTGGGAAGTTTTTACTGATACTGTTATTGAAACAATTTCAAAAGAAAAAGAAGGTGTTGTGTTTTTGTTATGGGGTGGTTTTGCCAAAAAGAAAGCAAAACTCATTGACGAAAAAAAACATTTAATTTTAACATCAGGGCATCCATCACCATTGAGTGCCAACAGGGGCTTTTGGTTTGGAAATAAGCATTTCAGCAAAGCAAATGAATATTTAAAAGAAAAAAGTAAAAATGAAATAAACTGGTAAAAGTAAAGGGGGAGTGATAACAGTACTAGAACGCTAATTTTCTATTCTTCGCCGGGTGTTTTAGATTCTGAGGTGTCATTACAACTAAAGTGTAACAACAGAAAATTACAAGCAACCAGGGCACCGATAATTAATAAAACAGTCATCATAATTTATTGGTTATTTCTAAATAGATGAAACTATTTTAAAAAGGTTGCGTGTGGGTTGAATTATTTTTTTAAAAGTGTGCAATTATTTTTTCAGAAGCCATTTTTTTATCGATAAGCTTGAGTTCAAGTAAGCGATTCTGTACCTCTTCAAGTTCTGTTGCCTTTATGTTTTCTTGACTCCATTGTGTTAACGAAAGCCATTCCTGAACGTCATCTATTTTTTGTTGGTATCGTTTTGATAGTAACACATCAATATTTGGGATGCTTTTGAATTTTTTAGTTTCGTTATTTATACTATCTAAAATAATTTTAACAGATTCAGATTCATTTTCCAAGACATCATTTCGCACTGCAATCACAAAGCAAGGCCAGGGAGTGGGGCAGTTGCCCACACGTCTAAAAATTCCCTGATCAACATAGGGTTTGGTTGTAAACTTTTCCCACATAAAATAATCGCCCTTTCCTTTAGGAAGACCCGAGAGCGCGCCTTCAAGATCATCAATCACTTTAAATTTTAAATCGGTTTGTATGTCCCAATCTTGATTTTTAGCATTGATAAATGCCATCAAATGAGAACCGGAGCCAAATCTGCTGATAGCAGCCTTGGTTCCTTTTAAGTCTGAAATGGAATGGTACTTTGAATTTTGTGCAACATGAATTCCCCAAATTAAAGGTGATTTCACAAACACCTGAACAATTTTTGCATCGTTTCCATTGATGATGTCACGCACAATACCTTCTGTGAGGATGACTGCCATATCAATTTCTTTGTTACGCAGGGCTTTATTCATTTGGCCGGTGCCACCGTAATAATCAATCCACCTTAATTCAATACCCCTTTTTTGAAATGATTTATCTTTAAGCGCCAAGTACCAGGGAAAGTTAAAATGTTCGGGCACACCGCCAATTTTGAAGTTTTTCATTGCGTTTTAAACATTGACTATACGGTCTAACGTATACGTAATTAATCTTTCCACTACTTCTTTCGGGTTTTGACTGAATTCGCCTGTTATTCGATTGGCAATCAATGCATTTAGCGAAATGGCACGATGCCCCAGTAATTTGGAGAGTCCATAAATTCCGGCAGTTTCCATTTCCATATTTGTGATGTTCAGTCCTTTGTATTGAAACGAAGCCAGTTTATTATTAATAGTTGGGTCTTGAAGCGGTAAGCGAAGCACACGGCCTTGCGGACCGTAAAATCCGATATTGGTTGCCGTAATTCCTGATTTTGTTTGATCAGATTTGAAAATATCGATTAATTTTTGTGACCCTTTGATCACATAGGGTTCTGATTTTTTTAAAAACCAATCGGTGTGTTCAATGAATTTTTGTGTGGCTTCTGTTTCTTCCACTCCTTTGGAGTCATAAAAATGCATCAGGCTGTCAAAACCAATGGACATTTCGCTCAGTAAAAAAGAATCCAGCGGCACTTCCCGGTTGATGGAGCCAGAAGTTCCAATTCTAATAATATCTAAAGACTTTAGCTCGTTTTTGACTTCTCTATTTTTTAAATCAATATTGACTACGGCATCGAGTTCGTTAAGAACAATGTCGATATTGTCTGTGCCAATACCTGTTGAAATCACGGTGATGTGTTTTCCTTTATAATTTCCGGTTTGGGTTTTAAATTCCCTGTTTTGAACTGTAAACTCGATAGAGTCAAAGTGTTTTGTGATTTCTTCCACACGGTCGCTGTCACCCACTGTGATGACAGTATCTGCTACCTGCCCGGGGAGGAGTTGTAAGTGGTAAACACTTCCATTGGGGTTTAATATAAGTTCTGATGCTGGTATTTTCATTTTTAAAATTTAATGTTCAATGTTTAAGGTTTAACTAGCCCAACCTTAAACTTTAAACTTGGAACAATGAACCAATTTATCCTCCCACGCGTTTTACTTTAAAGCCTTTCGCTTTAAGCATTTCCATTATTCGGTCGCGGTAATCGCCTTGTATGATTATTTTTTCTTTTTTAAAACTTCCACCTACGCCCAGAGTCGTTTTTAAGTCCCGGGAAAGCATTTTAAAATCATCATCGGCACCGGTGTAGCCTTCGATAATTGTGATGGGTTTTCCTTTTCGTTTTTCATACTTACAAATCAAGGGGTCGTCCTGTAGCCAAAGTTCATTAGAACCGTCTTCAGTATCCTGAAACGACTCAGATTCTTCATGATCGGGAAATAAGTTTTTTAATTGATCTTTTAAGTCCATATACTTCTAAGCACCAAATTTTAAGCGCCAAATTCCAATTATTCATTAATAAAATACAGCCCTAACACATTCCTGCTCAAGCCTAAAACTAAACTATAAATCATTAAATTTATAACACAAAACCCAAAACAATAAACCATTAATAAGATTCCCGCCTTCGCGGGAATAAACCTACTTCTTTATCAAACCAATATCAACCAAGCGTTCGTATAAAAACTCCCCTGCAGTGATGTCTTCAAAGGCTTTTGGATGTTGCTCATCGATACATTCAGGTAAACAATTTAAAGGCATATCACTGCGCGGGTGCATAAAGAAGGGGATCGAGTAACGTGGTTTGTCCCATTCTTCTTTTGGAGGGTTCACCACTCTGTGAATGGTTGAGCGTAATTTATTATTCGTATGTCTTTCAAGCATATCACCCACATTGATAACGAGCTCGTCTTCTTCAGGAATGGCATCCATCCAGACGCCATCTTTACGCAATACCTGAAGTCCGCCGGTGGAAGCACCCATTAAGAGAGTAATTAAATTAATATCTCCGTGCGCTCCGGCTCTCACGGCGCCTTTGGGTTCTTCAGTGATGGGAGGGTAGTGGATGGGCCTTAAAATACTGTTTCCGTTACTTGCCCAATGGTCAAAATAGTTTTCATCAAGTCCAATATAAAGTGCGAGTGCTCTTAATACATAAATACCTGTTTTTTCAAGCATTCGGTAAGCTTCCATACCAGTTTTGTTAAAGTCGGGCAGTTCTTTAACCTGCACGTTTTCAGGATATTCATCAATGAGGTTGGCATCTTCTGCAGGTTCTTGACCAAAATGCCAAAACTCCTTTAAATCGCCTTCTTTTTTTCCTTTAGCGTGTTCTTTTCCAAAGGAGACATATCCTCTTTGGCCACCAAGGCCTTCAATTTCATATTTCTTTTTCGTTTCAACGGGAAGCGCAAAAAACGATTTTATTTCTTTATACAGTTCGTCAACGAGTTGGTCGTCCAAAAAATGATTTTTTAAGGAAACAAAACCAATTTCTTCATAAGCACGTCCTATATCGTCCACAAACTTTTGTTTTCTGGTTGGATCACCACTTATAAAGTCGGCTAAATCCACACTGGGAATGTTTTTCATTGTCTAAATTTTAAAATACACTTACAAAGATACCAAAAAAGTAAGGGAATTAAAACCATTTATTAACTTGTTATTTTTGATTTTGAAGCCTTTTGAAACAACATTTTTTTCTACTTTTACCCAATAATTTATCAATACTATGAGTACGACAATTTCAGAACATTCTTCCTTAAAATTTATATCAAACAATCTGGATAATTCTCAAAAAACCAATCTTTACAAGCGTATGTTAAAGCCGCGTTTGATTGAGGAGAAAATGCTAATTCTTTTACGTCAGGGCAAAATTTCAAAGTGGTTTAGCGGGATTGGTCAGGAGGCCATAGCAGTGGGTGTAACAGCGGCTCTTAAAAATGAGGAGTATATCCTGCCAATGCATAGGAATTTGGGTGTTTTTACAGGTCGTGACATTCCGCTATACCGTTTGTTTTCTCAATGGCAGGGAAAGGCCAATGGCTTTACCAAAGGACGTGACCGTTCTTTTCATTTCGGAACTCAGGAATTTAAAATTGTGGGAATGATTTCCCATTTAGGACCCCAATTGGGTGTTGCAGACGGAATTGCATTGGGAAACTTATTGAAGAAAAACAAACAAGTAACAGCAGTCTTTACAGGCGAGGGCGGCACCAGTGAAGGCGACTTTCATGAAGCTTTGAATGTAGCTGCTGTCTGGGACTTACCCGTCTTGTTTTGTATTGAAAACAATGGCTACGGACTTTCAACTCCCACCAACGAGCAGTATCGTTGTAAGCATATGATTGACAAAGGTGTAGGTTATGGAATGGAAGCCCATCAGATTGACGGTAATAATATCCTTGAAGTCTATTCAAAAGTAGCTGAACTTACAGAAAGTATGCGTGAGAATCCGCGGCCTGTTTTATTGGAATTTATCACTTTTAGAATGCGTGGACATGAAGAAGCCAGTGGCACCAAATATGTGCCTCAGGATTTGATGGATGCCTGGGCACTTAAAGACCCTGTCGAGAATTATGAAAAATATCTTTTGGAAACTGAAGTGCTTACAGAGGAGATGATTCATAACTTCAAAAAAGAAATCAAGCAAGAGATTGATGAAAACCTTGAACTCGCTTTCGCGGAAGGGGTCATTGAATCTTCTGAAAGTGATGAGTTAAATGATGTGTATAAAGAATTTGTATATCAAAATATTAAACCAAATAAAGATGTTAAAAATATTCGTCTTATCGATGCCATTTCTGATGGATTGAGGCAGAGTATGGAACGTCATGAAAATTTGGTAATAATGGGTCAGGATGTAGCTGAATATGGTGGAGTTTTCAAAATTACAGATGGTTTTGTAGCTGCATTTGGCAAAGAACGCGTGCGCAATACTCCCATCTGTGAATCGGCCATCGTTTCTGCCGGAATGGGTCTTTCCATCAATGGTTTCAAGGCTGTGATAGAAATGCAGTTTGCCGATTTTGTTTCTTCGGGTTTTAATCCCATTGTTAATTACCTTGCAAAAAGTCATTATCGATGGAACGAAAACGCCGATGTGGTTGTGCGTATGCCCTGTGGTGCCGGAGTTGGAGCCGGCCCGTTTCACAGTCAGACCAATGAAGCCTGGTTTACCAAGACACCCGGATTAAAAGTTGTTTACCCTGCTTTTCCTTATGATGCTAAAGGGCTTTTAGCAACCAGTATAGAAGACCCTAACCCGGTGTTGTTTTTTGAACACAAAGCCTTATATCGAAGCGTCTATCAAGATGTACCAACAGATTATTACACTTTGCCTTTAGGAGTAGCTGCCCTTTTAAAAGAAGGAAACGATGTGACAGTCATTACATATGGTGCCGGCGTACACTGGGCGTTGGAGGTTTTAGGCAAGCATACAGATATAAAAGCAGACCTGTTAGATTTGAGAACACTACAACCTTTGGATACAGAGACTATTTATACTTCTGTTAAAAAAACAGGTAAAGTGATAATCCTTCAGGAGGACAGTTTGTTTGGCGGTATTGCATCAGATATTTCAGCCATGGTAATGGAAAACTGTTTTGAACAATTGGATGCTCCCGTAAAAAGAGTTGCCAGTTTAGAGACTCCCATTCCGTTTGCAGCAGCATTAGAAAAAAACTACTTGGCAAAGAACAGATTTGAAAAGGAGCTTTTGGATATCATTAATTATTAATTTCCAGTTAATAATGTTAATCTATTAATAAGAATGCTTGAAAACTTGGCTGTTTTGCCGAAATTTGCTTAAATTTAAAACTAACAAATCAATAGCCACTATGAAAAAATCAATCTTATTATTAACAATCAGTGCACTCCTATTTGCCTGTGCAAGCCCTAAAGCAGTTAAGGACTCCAAAAAAGTAATAAAAGGGGAATGGGTTTTAAATTCAGTGACTTACAGTGAAAGTGGCGAATACAGGATTACCCTTCTTGGTGATGAATCAAAGGACTGTTTTGAAGGCAGTACGTGGAGATTTATTCCCAATAACAACACCGGAGTTTATACCATAGGATCTGCGGGTTGTAAAGTGGGTGACAGAAATTTTATTTTTACCATTCAGGAAATTGACGCCTCAACAGGCTACTATGATTTTCTTTTAAAACCAACAGATGAACGTGGTAAATCTGAAACCAATCAAGGTTTTAGAATGCGCTTGGCTCAATTGTCTGAGACCAATATGACCTGGCAACAAAATTTAACAGTTGACGGAAAACCATTTAGACTTAACTTGAATTTTACTAAAATATAATAATTATGAGAAAACTATTTAAACAAACAGGAATATTTATATTATCAGTAGCATTTATTGGTGCTTTATCATCTTGTGAAGCCACAAGAAATGCCAGCAATGCCCAAAAAGGAGCTGTGATTGGTACTGCAGGTGGTGCCGTTCTTGGAGCCATTTTAGGTAATAATGTCGGCAAAGGTGGAAACAGTGAAATTGGAGCTGTTATCGGTGGAGTTGTTGGAGGTACTGCAGGAGTTCTTATTGGTAACAGAATGGACAAACAAGCTCAGAAAATTGAGGAAGAAATTCCCGGTGCTCAGGTAGAGCGAATTGATGATGCAATTGTTATCACTTTCGATGAAGGGAGTGGGGTTTATTTTGCTACAAACAAATTTGATTTGAACGAGCAATCGCGTACAAATCTCGATAAGCTTTCGGGTGTGATGAAGGAATATGCAGACACCAATATTTTGGTTGTTGGGCATACAGATAGTACCGGTCCCTATGAATTCAATATGACTTTATCAAAAAACAGAGCACAGGCTGTGACTAGTTATTTAGTTGGAAAAGGACTTAGCAGTGGTAGATTTACAACAGAATGGTTTGGTCCAGATCAACCCACACACGATAATAGTACTGCCGAAGGCCGTGCCAAAAACCGTCGTGTAAATGTTGCCATCGTTCCGAATGAAAAAATGATCGAAGACGCTAAAAAGGAAGCAGGAGAAAACTAAAATCTTGTATAAACTATTCAAAGCCGAATGCACTCAAACTGTATTCGGCTTTTTTATTTTATGGGCTTATTTAATTGTGTATTTTTAAGGGAATGAAAAACAAGTATGATTTTGCAATTGTTGGAGGTGGACTTGCAGGACTCACAGCAGCCTTGCATTTGAGTCGTAATGGTTACAAAGTTATTCTTTTCGAAAAAAACAGCTATCCGCATCACAAGGTGTGTGGAGAATATATTTCAAACGAGGTGTTGCCTTATTTAAAATCTTTGGGGATTAAACCATTTCAATTACACGCTAAGCAAATCCACAAACTAGTACTTACCAACCACAACGGAACTAAAGCCCAAACTAATTTACAATTGGGGGGCTTTGGCATCAGCAGATACTGTTTGGATCATCATCTATTTGAAAAAGTACAGCAGATTGCAGAAATAGCCAAAGAAACAATTACCGATGTCCTTTTTCAAGAAACACATTTTATTTTAGAAACGCTTAGTAAAAAGCAAATAGAAGCCACAAAAGTGATTGGTGCTTTTGGAAAACGCTCTAACCTCGACAAAGCGCTTAACCGAAGTTTTATCCAAAAGAAAACTCCTTGGTTGGCTGTTAAAGTGCATTACAAAGCATCCTTTCCTGATGATTTTGTAGCCTTGCACCATTTTAAGGGAGGTTATGCAGGTTTATCAAAAGTGGAAACCAACCACGTTAATTGCTGTTATTTAGTGACCCATCGTGTTTTTGCCAAGTATAAAAATATTGAAGAATTTCAGGAACAAGTGATGTGTGTAAATCCGCATTTGGAAGCCTTTTTTAAGACCGCCACTCCGGTGTTTGAGAAGCCTTTGACCATTAGTCAGATTTCTTTTGAACGAAAAAAGCCGGTGGAAAATCATCTGTTTATGATTGGTGACAGTGCATCTCTCATTCATCCCCTTTGTGGAAATGGTATGGCGATGGCTATCAAAAGCGCTAAGATTCTTGCAGAAACCTGTATTGAAAACAAAAACGCTACACAGGCAGAACTTGAAAAAATATACGCCTCAAAATGGGAAAAAGAATTTTCAGACAGGTTGCAGGCAGGGGCGTTTCTGCAAAAACTGGTTATGAACCCCTCTTTGCTCAAAACAGGCGTGTGGCTAAACAAATACAACAAAAAGCTAATGCCTTATCTCATTTCAAAAACACATGGTCAACCCTTTTAAAAATACTAAATGTATAAAAATACAGCCCAAAGAACAAACCTAAGCGAATTGATGGACAATCCCAATGTGGAAAAGCAGGCATTGCTTAAAGCCTACAAGGATATCAATCATGTCAATACCTTTTTAGGTGGAAACAATATTACCCTCGACGGAATTCTTAATTTGGAAAAATACACCCATTCCAAAACACCTTTGCGAATAACAGATATTGGCTGCGGGGATGGTGAAACATTGAAGAAATGTGCTCAATATGCCCAAAAAAATCATAAAAACTGGAAACTAGCAGGAGTGGATATCAATTCAAACACGATTCTTTTAGCAAAGAAAAATACAGTTTCCTTTCCACAAATTTCTTTTATTGAAGCCGATGTGTTTTCAGAGGCTTTTGCGGAAGTAGAAACTGATATTTTTGTTTTTTCTTTAACACTGCATCATTTTAAGGACAACGAAATTATGACTATTTTAGAAAAAGCAATTCGTCAGGCAAAAGTGGGTGTGGTTATTAATGATTTGCGTCGCAGTAACATCGCTTATCGTTTGTTTCAGTTGTATAGTTTTTTGTTTTTTAAAAGTGCTATTGCAAAACACGACGGTTTGGTCTCCATACTTAGGGGGTTTAAGAAACACGAATTGAAACAGTTTGCAACACAGTTCGCACAAGCAAATCACAGCATCAAATACAAATGGGCCTTTAGATGGCAATGGATTATAAAAAAATATGAGTGTTAAAATACATACCGTGAGCACCCAAGTGCCCAACTATTTTAAGGAGACCAAAGATATTCTTCCTTTTGTCGAGGCGTGGATGACGGGACAAGAGTCTCGCTTAAAGCGAAAGGCGCTCAAGATTTTTGAGAATGCTGCTGTTGACAAACGCTATTCTATCATGAATCCCGAAGAAGTTTTTACACAAACCTCTTTTGAAGAACGCAACCGAATTTATTCGCGGGAAGCTATAGAAATAGGCGAGAAGGTGTTGTTGAAAGCCCTCACTAAAGCCGGTTGGAAAGCAGATACTCTTGATTACATAATCACCGTAAGCTGCACAGGTATAATGATTCCGTCGTTGGATGCTTATTTGATTAACCGTTTGCAATTGCGGCAAGATATTGTACGTTTACCCGTAACTGAGATGGGATGTGCTGCCGGAATTTCAGGATTGATTTATGCTAAACAATTTCTTCAGGCAAACCCCGATAAACGCGCTGCGGTGATTGCTGTTGAAAGCCCCACGGCTACTTTTTTACTCAATGACTACTCAATGGCAAACATAGTGAGCGCTGCAATTTTTGGTGACGGGGCCGCCTGTGTGCTTTTGAGTTCTGAAGAAAATTCAACCGGACCTGAGATTATCGCAACAAATATGTACCACTTTTTTGATGCCGAACAAATGATGGGATTTGAACTCACAAACGACGGTCTCAAAATGGTACTTGATCAACAAGTTCCTGAAACTATCGCCGCTCACTTCCCTAAGATTATTCATCCTTTTTTAGATAAAAATAAATTGAGTATTGAAGATATCAATCATTTGATTTTTCATCCCGGAGGTCGTAAAATACTGGAAACCGTGGAGGCTCTTTTTGGCGAAATGGGTAAAAATATTGACGATACTAAAGAGGTCTTGCGTTTGTATGGCAATATGAGCAGTGCCACTGTTTTGTATGTGTTGGAACGTTTTATGGAAAGACAAATTTCTCAGAATGAACACGGATTGCTACTGAGTTTTGGCCCCGGTTTTTCAGCACAACAAGCGTTGCTTAAATGGTAAATTTAAAAACTATGGATTTTAAAGATAAAAATTATTGGGCACTCATACTGGGCGGCAGTAGCGGACTCGGTTTAGGAACCGCTAAAAAATTAGCACAGCACGGTATGAACCTATGTATTGTGCATCGTGACCGAAAAGAAAACCTGCCACAAATACAAGAAGAATTTGAACGCTTGCGCGAAAACGGAATTCAACTTATCTCCTTCAATGAAGACGGACTGAAAGAGGAGGCTAGAAACTATATTCTGGACTCACTGAAGGAGTCAATGAGCCAAACCGGAAGCGTGCGTGTACTTTTGCACAGCATTGCCAAAGGCAATTTAAAACCAATGCATGTTTCCTCAAAAAATAGCTTACAAAACAAAGATTTTCATATTACCATTGATGCGATGGCCATAAGTTTGTATGATTGGACAGGTGCGTTAATTAATAAAAAGCTTTTCAACAATTCAGCACGTGTGGTTTCTTTTACCAGTGAAGGCAATGCTAAGGCATGGCCTAATTATGCAGCTGTTTCGGCAGCAAAGGCGACGCTGGAAGCGATTACCCGAAATATGGCAGTCGAGTTTGCAGAGTTGGGAATCACCTCCAATTGCATTCAAGCCGGTGCGGTGGATACACCTTCTTTCAGGGCTATTCCGGGAAGTGATAAATATGCAGAAATTTCCTTAAAAAAGAATCCCTTTAAGCGTCTTACTACTCCCGAGGATGTGGGTAATGTGGTTTATTTGCTGTGCAAAGATGAAGCTGCGTGGATTAATGGAACAGTTATTAAAGTGGATGGGGGGGGAAGTTTAAAATAATAGTTGACAGTGGTCAGTAGCAGTAATCAGTAAAAATTAAAACGTTTAATCACTACTACAATTAACGATTACAAGATGACAAAGGAAGAAATCATAGCGCAATTACCTTATGGAAATGACTTTCTGTTTGTGGATACACTGGAGGAAGTTTCAGAAACCGGTGTGTCGGGTAGTTATACCTTTCGTGTAAACGAGGTGTTCTATAATTCGCATTTTAAGGACTTTGCCATTACACCCGGAGTCATTTTAATTGAATGTATGGCGCAGATTGGTTTGGTTTGTTTGGGTATTTATTTACAACGCGAACACTTGCCAAAAGACAAATTAACTTCAGGTCTTCAAATGCTTTTGACTGAGAGCGAAGTCGAATTCCTCAAACCGGTTTTCCCGAAGGAAACCGTTACTGTTGCTTCAGAACTGATTTATTTTCGGTTTCAAAAATTAAAATGCAAAGTTAAAATGACCAATTCAAAAGGGGAAGTGGTTTGCAAAGGTGTTTTGAGTGGGATGTTGGGATAGTTATGTTCAATTTAGACACCATACTTAGCTTTTTACCACCCCTTTACAAAAAAAGCCGGATGAATTATCCGGCTTTCAATTATTTGTGAATTTGACTAATTACATGATGTAGAACTCACACTCGGCACTCCTGTATTACTATTAATACAAATTCCTCCACCTGTGAATTCATAACATTTTTCAACATCTACATAACCCAAATCATATTCTTGTAAAAAATTCCAACCACCGGTACCACATTGCCATTCCATTCTTATTTTAACATCGTGGGATCCACTTGGAGGTGTTACATTAAAAACATCACCTTGATCCAGTTCGTAAAAAGGGCTATTGTAATTGGTGTTTGAGTCTTGACCTTTGTATCTAATTCGAAACCTAGTATCATGGTAACAATCATTTGTTACGGTCACTTCTTGATGTTGGTAAGGAAGACTTCCACATTCTTCAACTCTGTAATCTGTTGTATAGCCCATTTTTGCCAGTGAATTGTCTTTTAAATATCTTATGGTATAAGCGATAGGAACCCCGGGGTTATCTCTGCTGTAAACGGCATTTTCACCTGTAATAACGTGGTTGAGTGAGCCTGGTCCTTCTTCTATGTTTGCTGTGTTTATACTACTTAGTCCCACTTCTGCATTACCTCCTATTGTGATGAGACTGATACTTGAATTTTGTAAAATTTCATCAAAAGTGACATCGATATCACCCGAGGCAGAATTCACACCACTGGAATATTCCAAAACAGCTCTTAAGTCTATTGATGTATCCATATTTGTGGTTTCCATTCGCAGCATTAATATCCGTCCGTAAGAGACTGAGCTTACATAAGCTGGAGGGGTTTGTGAGTTTAAGATGTTTTGTACATCAGACAGTCTAACATTTGAACCAAAAACACTTCCCGGTGATGATGGTGTGTTCATTGATACAGTATAAAAAACTTGCTTGAATGCAATAGAGGCAACTCTTCGTTCTGTATTGGTTTCATAATTTAATTGTGAGGCAAAATCACCACTGGCCCACGCCACATTTAAACCAATGTCCATACTCAATTGAGTTGATGAATATGAAGTTGCTGCCTGATAAGATGAGTTTGATGCATTGACATAGCCTTGTTGATATGCATTGTCATTCCACCATTCTAATGCATCGTCTAGTTGTGCATTTACTTCAGAATTATTAGGGTTGTTAATTTCAATATTGCCGTTACTACCAATTCCGGGTAGATCTAGTCTTAATGTCATGGGAGCTCTTCCTAACGAAAGTGGAGTAGGGGAACCGTCAAGCATTCCTTCATTTCCAATCACTAAAGCACCGGGAAATAACACGTCATTTGTTGGTCTTAAAATGGCTACATCATCAAAATTTGATAAAAGGTCATAATCTCTTATTTGACAACCAATAACTGTTCCTTGATTGGGTGGAGATGCGTCAAGAGATTCATTTGTTAAGGTTCTTAAACTGGGGGTACCACCGGTTTCCTGTACATTTAACATATCATCCGGATTGTAAGACAGGCTTTGGATATAAGTTGATATGTCTGTTGCATCAGGGCTTGTTGATGAACCGTCGTCTTCTTTACTACAAGAAAATAGTAAAATTGTAAAAATCAATGAAAGAACAAGTGATTTGAGTGTGAAAGAAGTTTTCATAAATAATTGTTTTTAAAATTTTTTCAAATCTACATTTACAGAGGTTGTCACACAATTAAATGGCATGGACAAAGTATGGACAAGCAAAAAAAACTTGTTTTGAAAATTTAAAAACTTTTTAGTATATACCTTGGTTTACAATGTGTTTATTGAAAGATAATCACTATTGATTTTCAGTAAACCACAAGGATTAAAGGGAATTTAAAAACTGAACTAAATCTACTTCTTTATCAATATTGAGTTTCTTTTTTAGGCGGTACTTTGATTTTAATACACTATCCGGTAAGACATTTAATAATGTTGCAATTTCTTTTGTTGACAGATTCATTTTTAAAAAAGAGGCCATTCTCATTTCTTTTTCTGTGATGTCTTGTGATATATTTTTTAGCTTTTCATCAAAATTATTATGAACTTCAGAAAAATAAGATTTAAAAATTTGCCAATCTTTGTCTTCAGAGCTTTCTTTTTTTAAAAGCATAACTAGGCGCCTAAATTCAACTTTGAATAGTTCTGGTGTTTGATTAATTTTTTCTAAATTCTCTCTCAATTCTTGAATAAAAGAGTTTTTATGGACGAGATGAAGGGTTTGTGAAGCTAATTCCTTTTTCTTAAATTCAATTTCCTGTTTATATATTTCTTCTTGTTTTTCACGAGCTATTTTGTTCTTCTTAATTTTTTGTTTAAAACCAAAAATGATTAGGCTTGAAATAACTAAAAATGATACCATCCCGCTTCCATAAAGGGTCTTAGTAAGCTTGTCATTTTTAGCTTGTGCATTTAGTGTTTTAATTTCTTCTTGCTGAAGGGCAATTTCAGATTCTTTTTTATCCAACTCATAAACAGTTCTTAGTGTTTCAATTTCTTTTGATGTTTGCTCATTAAATAGTGAGTCTTTCAGGCTTTGAGAAGCTTCATAATTTTGAAATGCCAATCTAAAATTGTTTTGGTTTTTATAAGCATTAGATTTTATTTTTAATGCTGTGACCAATAATGATAGGTTATTAGATTCCTTAATATAATTTATGGCTTTTTCTAATATTTCAATAGCAAGGTCATTTTTACCATTTTCTGTATAAGCTCTTGCTAAAGCAATTTTGGCTTGAGCAACTCTTCTCTGGGCATTTATTTACTCTGAGAGTTTGATACTCTCTTTAATCAAATCAACTCCTTGCTCGTATCTATTTGTAATTGTGTAAATCGCTCCCAGATTTTGAAATAATGACGCCTGGAGACTAATATTCTTGGTTTCTTGAGCTATTATTAATGCCTCTTTATAATATTTTTCAGCATTGATAAGATCATCAAGTTTTTTGTAATAGACTCCAATGTCATTTAGGGCTTGAGCTTTAAAATAAAGGTCGTTGATTTGGTCATATATTTTTATAGCCTTTTTATTGTAATCAATGGCTTTTTTGAAGTTTTTGGTGCGATACTCTAAAACAGCCAATCTGTAGTATGTATCGGCAATTCTAGCCGAATCGTTTGTTATTTCTAAAATTTCTAAACTTTTGAAAACCTGTATAGTGGCTTTATCATAAAATCCCTGATTTTCATATATATTACTTTGAGCTTGATAAACTAAAGCAATTCCAATAGTATCATTAGCTTTTATAGATTCCTTTAAACTTAGTTTGAAAATAGAATCAGCACTTTTTAAATTCCCTTTGTTAAATTCTAAAATGCCAAGCCCATATAAAAGTTTTGATTTTTCGAGTGGAGAATTTTCTTTTTCTACTTTTTTTAGCCCCATTTCATAATAAAATCTGGTACTATCTTGCTGATTGGTTAGACTGTAATAAGTCGCTGCCATATTGTATGCTCTGGTTTGAACCAATGCATTAGATCCTTTATCAGCTGTTTTAATTCCCACATCAATATAATACTTTGCTGTTTCTAAGTCATTGTACAATAGAAGGTCTGCAATTTTATAGGCTGTCAAGGCTTTTTCATCACCTGTTTGTAATTTGAAGACTTTTTCTAAACTGTCTAAATCATCTTGCTTTTGCGAAAGAACCAAAAATGGTAAAAGACAACAAATTATAATAGTGGTGCGCATTAACATGAGTAAAATTTTGGATTGAACATCTAAAGTATTCAAATTTAAAACTTTAAGCGATAGTTTCAACAAAATCCGGCTTGAATGAAATGGATTGAACCTCTTTTTGATTAACTTTTAATGGATATATATTTTGTATCTTATTAATATTCTGACACTTGTGTTTAATGAAACAAAAATTTCATTAATTGACAATAAATGATTTTGATCAATTTGTCCATAATTTGTCTATACCTAAAGTGCATCGTTTAAATAGAAATTTATAAATAATTTAATTTTAAACCTGAATAGGTGCAGCTATAATGTCTCTAAGAATTAATTTTTAAGACCCCGCAAAAGGCGTCCCAAAAATATCAACTGCCAGTTCGGCCCAGACTAGAAAGAGGAGCAGAAGTAAAACCCCACAGAACAAAAATCTGTATTGATTCTTTTTTGTACTGCTTAAAACCACTTCACATAAAAAACCGGTTCCAAACAAAAGTATTGCTGCAATACCAAAATCAAATACAGACCAGTTCACCTCGTTTGTAAACTGCATCGCAATGAGTGGCAACACCAAAAGAAGAATAATTGCTGTGAGAATATAAATGCGTCTTTTGAGTTTCATAAGAGTTTGTTTCAAAGAAAACAAATGTAGTAAAGTTTCAATTCTGTCAGCAAAAAAATCAACACATTCATTTAATAACCTTATTTTTAAAGAAAATATTTAAGCGTGCAAAATAAACTGAATCATTCACGTGTGGTAGTTACCGGCCTTGGTGTTGTTTCCCCTAATGGTGTGGGAATTACAGATTTTTTAGAAGCCATTAAAACGGGTAAGTCGGGCATTCGTTTTTTTCCCGAGTTGAAGGAATTGAATTTCTCCTGCCAGATAGGAGGGATGCCGCTCATTTCTGAGGAGCTAAAGCGAAATTACTTTACAGAACTCCAATTAAAAAATTTTAATAGCAGTGGTATTCTGTATGGCGTGATGGCCGGAATGGACGCCTGGAAACACGCCGGGTTATCAAATATTAAAGAAGATGTTGACTTTGATGCCGGAACCATTTTTGGCGTGGGTACTCTGGGAGTTGATAAATACAGGGAAAGCATTCATTTAATCGATGCCGGAAAAACCCGACGTTTGGGAAGCACGTCGGTGCAGCAAACAATGAGCAGTGGCGTGAGTGCATATTTGGGTGGTATGCTGGGTCTTGGTAACATCGTTACATCCAATTCGTCTGCCTGCACTACCGGTACTGAAGCAATTGCCTTGGCTTATGAACGTATCAAAACCGGAAAGGCGCATCGCATCCTCGCAGGAAGCACCAGTGATGGCGGACCTTATGTTTGGGCGGGTTTTGATGCCATGCGCATATTACCACACGGTTATAATGACACTCCGGAAGAAGCATCACAACCACTGAGTGCCACCGCTTCGGGTTTTGTGCCCGGTTGTGGTGCAGCTGCACTTGTTTTGGAATCGCTTGAGAGCGCTGAAGCACGCGGAGCGACTATTTATGCAGAAATTATAGGCGCAGCCATCAATAGCGGCGGGCAACGCAACGGAGGTAGTATGACAGCACCCAACCAGATTGCGGTGCAACGTTGTATTACAGACGCATTGAAAGATGCCGGTATCACCGGAAAAGAAATTGACGCCATCAACGGTCATTTAACGGCAACTACAAAAGATGCCGAAGAAATCGAAAACTGGTCGAAAGCACTGAAACGGGAGGGAAGTGACTTTCCTTTTATCAATTCGCTGAAAGGCATGACCGGTCATTGCCTGAGTGC
Source organism: Flavobacteriaceae bacterium (assembly GCA_024742935.1). Classification (GTDB taxonomy): domain Bacteria; phylum Bacteroidota; class Bacteroidia; order Flavobacteriales; family Flavobacteriaceae; genus Planktosalinus. Next base: position 31,895 of record JANSXN010000004.1, on the reverse strand, counting down.
AAGCGGAAGCATAGAAGCTGTGGCTACTGTGATACAATTGCACCACAACTTTTTATTTCCGAATGTGAATTGTGACGAAATTCATCCCGATATTTTGAAATTAATTGATGCTCAATGTATTCCGCTTAAGCGAAAAGATATTTCTTTAAATACCATCGCAAAAGCAAGTTTTGGCTTTGGAGATGTGAATGCGTGTCTTATCTTTAACAGAAAAGAAATTGATTGAGAATAGAGAAAATAGAATAGAGAGAAGAGAAATATGCTTGACTGATGACCGGTCTCACCACTCACCTCTAACATCTAACATCTAACATCTAACATCTAACATCTAACATCTAACATCTAAATTATGACCGAAAAAGAAATATATACAAAACTGGAAAACATTATAAGGGATTACCTCCCGGAGGATGTTTCTGCAGAAAATATTCAGCCCGACAGTGATTTAACAAAAGAGTTGAATATCAATTCGTCACACCTTGTGGATATTGTGCTTGATGTTGAGGATACTTTTCAAATTGCTTTAACAAATGATGATATGGAGCAATTGCACACGGTGAAGGATGCGGTGCGGATTATAAAAAATAAGATCTAAAAGTATTGTTGACTACTCATTTTTATTGTATTGTGCATCCGGCTTTGTGAGTTTTAAAACATCGGTCATCATTTTTACATAAACGGCTTTTTTACCGCGGGTGGCGATAGGAAAAACCAATAACTCCGGATGATTTTGAAGGATTTTGACAGCATCTTCGGTGCCAAGCTCTGCATTTTTATCAAACTTCTTTTTAAAATCAGGATGGTCTTTTTCAAGGAAATCTGTCACTTTGACTTCCAGCATTTCTGCGAGTTCAACCCATTGAGTGCCGGTTACTTTCGTTTTTTTGATGTTAATGGCGTTGAGTTTGGCGTCAGACGATTCTGCATAAGCCAATGCCTCTTTTGATATTTTATGTTCAGGATAGTAGTAAAAGTTTAGTTGACGTTCATTTTCAGATAGTACTCCCATTTTGTTTTCGTTTTGATTAGTCATGATCAGCTGTTTTTATTTTAAATCTTAAAATACAACTTTTATGAGATTTAGCAAACTGCCTTAACATCACTTTAGGTAAAATAGGTAAATAATGGTGAAAAATTTGTATCTTAATTCCTGCTAGAGAACCATTAAAAATTGAAATATGCGTATCGTAAAAAAAATTTTCTTAATCCTCTTTGTGATTTTGATTGTTATCTTTTCAGTACAGAACAGTCAGACCATAACCATTGCGTTTTTTAACTGGAGTGTAAAACTGCCTGTATCCATAATAATTATTCTGGTTTACATTCTGGGTATGACCACAGGTGGAATTATTTCTTCGGTGATAAGAAGTCTGGCAGAGCCAAAAAAAGTAAAACAAAATGACGACTCCCAGCTTCAGGCTTAATTTTTATAGCTTTGCATTTTTATAAATCTTATGATGGAAAAACAGCCCAACAATCCTTTACACGGAGTAACTTTAGTTGCAATTCTTGAATTTTTAGTCGAAAAGTACGGGTGGGAAACGCTGGGCGATAAAATTCACATAAAGTGTTTTACACACAATCCTTCATTGAAGTCAAGTTTGACTTTTTTGCGTAAAACACCTTGGGCACGTGAAAAAGTAGAGCGATTGTATTTGAGGAGTATATAAGAACTCTCTGTGAACTTTTTTAGTAAAGTTACACAGAAGAGTGATGCAAAGAACAGCAAAGGACCCCCAGGAAATTTTAGTTTTTTTAAATAAAGCCTTCCTCTTCAAGTTTTAGAGTAAAGTCATACTGCAAATCCTCATGAAGGCCTTTAATGGTTTTACTAATCAGAAGTAGTTGCCGTTCCAAAATATTTTGCAAGGTTTTATCGCTTTTAATAGTGGGCGAAAAGTTTTTAAGCTTTACACAGAAGTAGAGGAGGAGCTCCACTTCGGTTTCTTTCTTTAAAGAATAGCGAATGTATTTTTTAATAGTGCGCAGTATTTTCCGGATGCTTTTTCTAATCCAATAATAGCTTTGAGTGTTGATAGCATCCAGTTGTTCATCTATTTCGCGCTTGACGCTTTCAATATAACCACTTTCATCTTGAGACTCAAAGAGGAGGTAGGTGAGGAGTTCCTTATTTTCTTTTTTAAAACGGGACAGGCGCAGACAGAGTTCAAGCAATTCATCTGTGGAACGGTATTGAAGTTCTTTTTTTATTTGAGGGACAGTGGCCGGCTTCATTTGGATTAAATTTGAGTTTGGCTTGATTAGATTAATTAATTTTGATCACGTTTCATTTCAGATTTCCTCATGGGCATACCGTCAATCACAGCAAATATTTCCTGAGTCGTAGTGAGGGTAAAAGTCCTGTGCTTGATGCCACCATCGAGACCAATGAGGACGAGTTCGAGTTCACTATCCTTACTTTTATAACTCTTGTAAAGCCTGTTGCTTGAAACCTGATTTCCATCGGCTGAGTTAAACATTGAATAGTTGTTTGGAGTGACAATGTATATCTCTAATTTTCGCTCTTTTAAACCGGACTCATTTTTATTGAAAATAGCGATTTGTTCTTGTAGTAGTTTACTGTTTTTATCTGTGGCCATCACAATCAAAACACGCTCTTTCCATTGGTGAGTACTGATTTCCTGTGCAGAAACGTTGTTCAGTACCCACAACAAAACCATTAAAATACATACTGATTTTTTCATAGCGGTAATTTAGTCATTTTTTTGCTTTTATCCCGTAAATCCCATACCAATCCTCTTTGCATCTTTGGGTTTTAACAAATTGTGTATATTTGAAATATGCCAAAATGCAATAGCGTATATATGCCATAAAGGCTATATATCAGTAATTAATTTTTAAATTGGTATTGTAGAAATAAGATATATCAACAATTATATCTAAGGACATGATGTATATACTAATGTTATGGTCTATAAAGAAAGAGAAATAACGGTAACTTTCTTAGAACACCATAGCTAAAATGACTTTAAAAATTAATTACTAACTTTAAATTCTTTTAACTATGAAACAAAAATTCAGAAATTTTAAACATTCTAAGTGGCCATTTATTCTGGTGCTCTTCGTTTTGTTTTCCTGCCAAACAGACGATAAACCGATTGATGTCAATACTGGGATAGAAGGAGTGCATCAAAAAACAATTAAAACAGTCTCTGCTTCTGATGTTCCAGAGGTCATGAACTTTCTAAAAAAAGCAAACAACAATACGCTAGATTTTAGTATATCAAGAAGTTCTGAAACTGGTGTAATCTTAGATTCAAGAGAACCTGATTTAATATTAACTGATTTAGAAACACAACAAATTCAATCACTTACAGGCTCAAGTGGTAAAACAAACTATACGTTTATGTTAAAACTACAAAACGCACCTGAATATCCAGATGAAGTGAGTTTTTTCAATTTGATTGTAAAAGAAATAAATACCGTAGAAGGTTTTTACAGTTACATACAAGAATACAGAGTTGATAAGCAATGGTATTTAAATAACGACCTAAGCCACGATATGTCAACTTATACAGGAAAAATGATTTTTTACAATCTAGAGGGTCTATACCTTGCGAAAGCCGGATTAAATTATGGTATAGTTACAGAAAGTGACACGCGTCATCCTTGTGATGACCCCATAAATGGAGATAATCCAGGTGGTGGAGGCTCATCTAGCGGTGACGGAGGGCCAGGACCTGGGGGGGGGTCTACTGGAGGCACCGGTTCTGGAGGTACAGGTGGGTCAGGAATAACAATAGTTATTACTCCGTGCACTTGTGAAGGCCATGGCCCTGGAGAAAATTGTGTCTGTGAAGTTGGACCAACCATAGAAATAATTATTCGATCTATGAACAATGATGGTTTATCTAAAAACCATTTAAGACATCCATGTGATGAAGCTCCTGTATTATGTTTTGATGAAGTAGATGACACTTGCGAGTGTGCAGAAGATGGGTTGAGCTGTGTGATAGAAGAAGAGGAAGTGATAATAACAATACCATTAACACCTTGTCAAAAGTTGAATCACTAGTCTCAAAATCAAGATTTTATGGATAAAATAAATGAGTTAAACACATTATCAAATGCGTTGCCTACAGAACCTCGCTTTGAGAAAGGATATATAATAAATGGAGCAACATACACACCAGTTCAAGGCATTCAAAATTTACCAGCATTGCAAAACATTAGTGTTTCACAAGGAAGTACTATTAATGGACTTATTCACAACCATTTTTTCATTAATGAACAAGGAAGCAATGGAAAACGCCTGCAATCTTTGAGTATTTTTTCAGATGAGGATGTCTATAGCTTATATAAATTGGCAAAAAATGGTCATATTGCAGACATTAATGGGTTTACTTATGTAATGGTTTATAAGGGAGATATGTACCATCTTCAAATTGAAAATTTACAAGATTTTATTGATTTTGGAGATGAGTTTTTATTAAATAATGCTGGGAATGGCATATCTAGATTTTTATTAGATATAATGAAAAACCCAAAAGAGGGAAATGTTAGACATCCCTTAGGTAATGATGTAAATCGTGGTAATTTTGCAAAAATGCTAAATATGATAAGCTCATTAAACCCAGGATTGAGTTTATACCACTCCAAAGTAAACAACCCCAACTGGAAAAAAGTAATTGTAGGCGCAAACAACACAATTAGCCTACAAGAATGCAATTAATCAATTTAATAAATATTCATTATGAAAACACTATATAAAATATTAATATTCTTTATTACTGCTAATATAAATTCTCAAACAATTTTTCCTTTAGAACAAGTTGGACATCAATCAGACAAACAAGGGAAATATTATAAAGATGTCAATGGCATTTTAGACGCTTACACAGGTGTTTGGCGTTGGATAGATGGTAATAGAGAGCTTACATTTTATCTTTACAAACAAGAACAAGCTACTTTACGTTCTTTATCAGGTTTATATTTATGCGATGTAATAGTAGGCTACTACATTTACAAAGAAAATGGTATAGAACTCATCAATACCAGACAAGAACTCATAGATACTTATGATTTATATGATGGTAAAATGATGTTAGATAGAGGAGGTATTGGCATGAATCCTTGGACTACAGGTTATATAGCAGACAATGCACCTCTTTTTTATTTTAGAGATCATTCAGTTTTGACCTGTTTAAATGGAAATTACATCCCCAAACAAGGAGATCCTGGTTACTGGCTTTTTGAAAACTCAACAACTGCTAGTGTTGGTTTATATACTACAGGATTACAAGTTTATACTTGTGGTAATGGAGAAATTGTAGTGCACCCGAATTTTCCTTCAAATGAAAGTATAACAATAAATAAAATAGAGAATGTAGCTCCACCGCTTGATTAACAGACCATAACAAAGGTATAATCACAATAGCGGCTTTTGGCTTTTTCAAAGGTCGCTTTGTGGTTTATATTTTAAAAACAAATCAAAATTATGTTTATTTAACTCGCTACTGCGTTTATACTCGCCGTTACCTGCAAGCTAAAAAAACCGAACAAAAAGCTAAAAAAAGAAAATATGAGTGCATTTCACTTCGCTTTTAAAGTATAAGACATTGAGTCGACACGAAAATTTTATGTTGAAATTTTAGGATGTAAAGAAGGAAGGTCAACTGAATCTTGGATTGATTTTGATTTTTTTGATAATCAACTATCTGCTCACGTTAGTAATAAATTCACTGAATTGGACTATTGTGGAAAAGTGGACGGCATAAGCGTTCCTATTCCTCATTTTGGGTGTTTATTGGAAAAAAGTGAGTTCGAAAGAATTCAAAAGAAACTTGAATTGGAAAAAATTGACTTTGTAGTTAAACCACAAAAAAGGTACGAAGGAAAAGTTGGAGAACAGATGACTATGTTTGTCTTTGATTATAGTGGAAACCCAATAGAATTTAAATCATTTTCAAACAATAATGAGGTGTTTTCCGAATAAAAGCCAGCTGGTATCAATGTATTTAAAAAATAGGCGAAATATTAGTAAAGTCAACGCTTTGGGCTTGTATCAAACTTTGTACTTACCTGAAAGTTTAATACTTCAAAATCGCCTACTTTTCATATACTAAACTTTACAGTTCAATTTATCAAAAAAAAATCATCACAACAGCCATTAACCGGAAGGTAAAAGCTATTCTTCAAGCTTTGCAAACAAATCAGGGTAATTTTCAATATCGAGATGCATTTTACCGCCTATCATCACCACAGGATTCTCCATCGTTTCAGGATCAAAGCCTGAACTTCTCAGAAAAGGGGTGAGTTGGGTTCTCATACTTTCGTTTTCAGCTAATTTTTGAACCTTGTAATTAAAGGGGCTTTCGTCCAACTGACTCATCAAGGTATCACAGCTAGTGCATTTATCAGGGATGATAATGGTGATGGGGTTTTTGGGAGTTATTTTTATGAGTTCAAATTCTTTTCTTAGTACCCTCCTTGAGAGTGAGTCAGATATTTCAAGTTCATAGGTATATAAAGGTGTTTTATCGCGTTCAATCACCAGGCTTATGAGGTTTACCTTAGATCTGCCGGGTACTCTTATTAGGCGTCCCATACTGCGTGGCTCTCTAAAACCCGTGCCTCTGATGGTTATGGTAACATCATAGTCCTTCAGTGTGTTGTTGAGCGCAAAGATATTTAAGCGGTTGTTTATCTGTTCGTCAACAATTTGAATGGGTTTAAAAGGAACTTGTGAATGTGCAGCAAATGCGAAAGAAAAAATGACGAGTACAATCAAGAGGTTTTTCAAAATGGAATAAAGTTGTTAGTTAATTAGAGTCTAAATATAGTGTAAGTCCTATAAATTAAAAAATTATTTCTAATTTGAGGAAATCCATACCGTTTGAATTTCTTGTTGTATAATTTGAGTTGGATGGAAAACATCAACTGTAAGTAATAGTATTGATTTCTTTTTTAATCAAATGAACAAATAAAATAAAACAACCCAAGTTTAAATATTTTCTATAGTTTGGTAATATCCCAGCCGCACCATTAATTTATGAAATTTACAATTGACTTATAATTTATATTATGTAAAATAGAAATAAATCAACTACTCCATTGCACTTCTTCTTTTAAAGCATTTAAATAGATTTCTAAGAGAAATAAAACAATTAATTTAATAGCGGTTGAAATATATTGACTACACTTCATTTCGTTTTTAAAAATCTTCTCTGGGTATTTTTATGAAAACCAGTTAAAAAAATAAAAAAATCAAAGAATATATTCTTACGTAGATACTTACAAATACTAACATTAAAAATTATTTAATCGAAAATATATGTATTATATCGGTTTTATTTTAATTTATTTAGTATGTTTGTTATCCCTATCTATAAGACCATGAAACATTTAACACTTAGCTCGATGGTAGCTGGGTTGTTAATTCTTCAAGTTAGCATTGGTACTGCTCAGGTAGGGATTAACACCACATCTCCCAGAACAACGCTCGAAGTTGGCGGTTCAACGCTGATTTCTGATGACCTAGAAATAGGCATCATTAAGTCCATGAATGATTTTGATGCTTCCACTTTCCTTATTCAGGATATTGATAATAAAATAAGGGCGCTTGATGTGAGTAACCCCACCGGTGCAGCTCTTGGTTATATACAGGAATATGTGATTGTAAATGCCAATCTTGACTGGGTCTTGAACTTTGATACTCAAATAGACGCCAATGACTTTGATTTGATAAGTATTTCGGCTTATTATGATACCGAATTGGCCTTAACCAGTAATCTGGATAAATTCAGTATGCCCTACACTGCTGCCTTTGTTCAAAACGGAACCTGGAGAATTATAGCTGACTTTCCAGCTGCCCAAAACTTGAATACAAACCAAGTGGGTACCTGGATTATCACCACTTTAATATTTTCAAAAGATTTATCAAAACAGCTTGGCGTGATTGAAGTCCCTATGAACAATCAATCCATAAACAGTGCAGTAACCCCAATTATTGACTAAATATACCTGCTTATGCTTAAAAAAACTACGTTACTACTATTTAGTTTTTTCCTGTCATTTTTCACTTTTTCACAAGTGGGAATAGGAACTACTAATCCCGAAACAGACTTGCACATCGCCGGCGAATTGCTCGTTCAGGAGGAATTTACAATCAAACCACTCCCGGCTGTCACTATGGCTGACGAGGATTTTAAACTGGTTACCCGTTTAACAAATTCAAATCCTGAAGGTGAGATTGCCATTCTTAATGTTGATTCATTGACTGTTGCCCCCATAAATGTTATCAACTATGAATTTACAAACATTGATCGTGATAATCTTAGAAACGTTAATTTACAATACAGTGCAGACAAATATGTGGTGGGTGTTGCCAACTTTAGATATGTGGGTGATGCCATCCAAAAACAGGACGGCACCGGTGGAAAAACCATAGGAACCTTTGTTTTACGCACGTTTATTGAAAACAATCAATGGCGTCTTGAAATAAGAAACAGAGACTTACATCTTGATGATGGCAGGTCTGTTAACTACTATGTTACACTTATCGTTTATGACAAATCCTATTACCGAAACTTACCCGCCATAGTTACTAACCTTGGGGGTGCAAACAATGGCACAGCCTCTGCCATTCCCGATATTTATTAAAACAATGTCTCATGAAAAACCTACTTATTCTTTGCTTGCTTTTTACAGCTGTTCCATTGTGGGCTCAGGTGGGCATCAATACCCAAACTCCAAGTACTGATCTTGATGTTCAAGGAAGTGTAAAAATTGATGAAAAGCTTTATTTAGAAAACCCCGGAAACTCTACACAAATAAGGGGTTCAAAGCTTTTGATTCAAAAAACAGATGAAGAAATTATCGAATATGATATCGACCAGAGTAAATATGGGCCCATTAATTATGCTCAGTTTATTTTTAGAGAAACTTCTACAAATGGTTTGCGAAATTATGATACAAAAATTAACATAAAAAAATACATAGTAACTTTACAGGGTTATTATTTTACAGCTGAAAACAACAATACCAATGTGCTCTTAAAAAGTAATGAAAACGAGAATTACATAGAAGGGTACCAGTTTTATGCTTATCCCAATCCGGCAACAGAAACCTGGTTTATTAGGGCTTTTGTAAATAATTCTACTTTTAGAAGCGGTACCGGTTATAATGAAAACCCGGTTGATATTTTTTTAAACATCATTATTTACAGAAATGGATTTATAGCAAAAACCATCGACCCAATATCTGTAAACTTAAACAATTCTGAAACCGGCACTGCCCCCCTACCTTCAGGGTTTTAAAAAACCTGTTGTATATGCTGCATTAACATTCTTTAACTTTAGCTGTTAAACCTATATCAACTCACACAATATTAAGAGTTTTACATTTGTGGTTTTGTAAATTGTTTTAATTATAACATTAAAATCAAATAAATTATGCAAACTACAAGAGAAGAAGCAAGAAAAGAAAGTAAAGAAAATTTAGTTGGTAATTTGCAAGGATTATTGGAAAAAAACTATGATGCTGAAAAAGGTTTCAGAAATGCACTCAACAATGCTAATAATGACCAACTTAAAAGCTTTTTAAAGAAGCAGGCAGAACAACGAAATCGTTTTGCAACCGAGTTGGATAATGAGCTAAGAGCGCTTAATAAAAAACCAAAAGAAAGCGGAAGTGCCACAGGTGCCATTCACCGCACCTGGATTGATTTCAAAAGCACTATTGCCGGAAACAATGATGAGGCGGTGCTGGAAGAATGTATTCGCGGTGAAAAAGCCAGTGAAAAAGAATACCGTAATTCTTTAAAAGAGAATCACTTCCCGCCAAATGTAGAAAATGTGCTCAATAATCATTTAAATGAAATTCAAACAACCCTTTCACAAGTCAAGACGCTAGAAAATTTAGCTGAACGAAATGATTTATAATGTTCTCGTTTTAAATGAAAAATCCCAAATCAAAAGATTTGGGATTTTTTTTTAGTTTAAAAACTGTTCACTAAATAAAATATTTTTTAAAATTTAGTAAGACTAAAGCTTTGTCCTTCGACTGAAATCTCAATCTGTGCTTTATTATGGGGCATGGTGATTACTGTCATTCCGTCTCTGAACTGAAAACTCTTTGTCTGCCCTTTTTCCATCATTACACCGTGCATATCTGTGACTAATTTCAGATCGCCCTCTTTTAATCGTTCAAATTGCCTCTCATTTTCAAATAGCATCAATTGGCTAAATGATTTGTCTTCCAAATCAAATCCTGCATCGGGCTGTGTGACTTGAACAATACCAATTACTTTTCCATTTGAATATAATGCTCCCTGACCGGCAACTCCTTCTTTTGCATAAGTTCCCTCTTTTAGTTCAGGAAAAATGACATAAGCATAAGCATTTAAAATTAAATCAGCCAACTCAGGATTGCTCTTTATATAAGTTGTTTTTGTTTCTTGGGCTGCACTAATAACTTTTAAGTCTTCTTTTGTTTGCCCGGTTGTCAGGTTGACTAAAAAGAATGCTAAAATTGCAATGAATGTTTTTCTTAAATTTTTATAGTTCGAAATCATAATTTATAAATATTTGGTTACTATAATAATATAACAAAATTAGAGCCTGTAGAGTGTTAATCAACTGTTATTTTTGAAGATCTATAAAAGCAGGTTTCTGTTTATATTCTTTTAATCAAGCGAAAGTTTTATGATTATCCGGCAGGTTCACAGTTAATTTAATATTTCTTTCCGGATGTATTTATAGATAAAAAGCCTTCTAAAAATGACATTTAGAAGGCTTTAAACGTAAATCTATTCTTGGATTAGTCTATGAGACGACCATTTTTAAGCATTTCGCCATATTTTTCCTGAAATACAACTGCATCGCGTTTAAGTTCTTGCATAAAGATACTCATATCCTGTGCTTCACGAAGACTTCTACCGTTGTATGCGGTGTATGTTTTACCGGCTACATTATAAAGGGTCGCTCTTAAATTAGGAACATGAATTATACTTACATTTTTATAATTACTCTGTCTCACTTCTGCAGGAAGCATACTCATCTCTTTAGTATATTGTTGATTGATTAATTCAGAGACTTGAAAATTACCTTGCTTCTCCTCTATTGAAATCGTTGTTACTAATTGGTTTTGATTTACCAATGGGATAATAAATTTTTCAGTGGGAGATATTAATCTTTCTATTGGACCGTCATTGTATTCAAGCAATTTTTGAAAATCCATTTGTTTAAACGGAACACTCTCTGCGCCACGGGCACCTCTCAATTGTTCTGAATTGACACCAAAATTAAATTCATTTTGTGATTTCGAAAGGATTTCCAGTAAGTCTGATTTTCCTTTTTCAATTGCTTTTTCCATAGGGTTATTTTCCTGAGCGCTAACACTTAAATTTGTGATTACTACAATTATGGATAGATATTTTATTAGATTTTTCATTTTTTTCATTTTTTAAAGTTAAACTATTTTTTACTAATTGCATGCCAAGTTGCCCAATGGGTACTGCTACCGGCAGGATCAACATAGGCTTCATACGTAATTAAACGCTCTGTGCCTTCACAAGGGCTCCAGGGATCGTTAAGTACCACATAATTTGTGCCACCAACGCTCACATAGCCTTTAATTACAACCACATGACCAACCACGCCCGGTGTGCCATAAGCAAACCCTAAAACATCTTTACTGCAATAAATGCTCTTTCTTAGTTTTGATAATGTAAGCGCCGTTGCAGATTCAGTGAAGTTTAAGCCTGCAAAATCAAGTTCGAGCCAGCCGGGTGTGTTACAATCATTAGTTTTTGGACAACTTTCACCATCATTTTCAAAATCACAACAATTGGTTTTTCCAAAACGGTGATTTGCAAGGTCACATTGTGAGATACTAACTCCTTCATTTTGAGCAATCATTTGTGTTACTGCTGCCCAGCACCAGTTATTTGTTTCTTGTGGGCGAAGTGTGTTATTCACACTTCCAATTGTTTCGCTTGGTGTACAACAACCTTGTAAAAGTAAGATTAGTACAAGCAAAAATGGAAATACTACATTTTTTGTTTTCATAATAGATATAGGTTTTTGTTAGAGTGGTAAAACTAATAAGCTATATCCATTTATATATCAGGTGTTTACCTAATATTTGTAAGTATTTTTCCTACATATATTTGTAAATTTCCTATTTTGAAGAGAATAAAATATATTTTAATCATTTCTCATAACAACAAGTTTGGCCCTTACACCTGTCAATATATTCCATACATTTTCTGTAAGTAAGTTGCTACTTTCATCATACACTCTAAAATGAGCTGTATTGGGGCCTGAAGTTCCCTGATTAAGGGCTTCAAATTCAATTACATTTCTGCCTTCTTTCAAATCGACTATAAAACTTTGAAAATCTTCTCTCAGATTGATGTTGTGAATAATGACCTGGTCGTTGACAATGATTTTTACTCGGTCTCCATCTACATATTGGTGGTCGCGACAAAGTATTTCAACAGTTTTGCTATCTGTTCCAAAGGTTCCCAAAAGCTGCCCCTTTGCATATTCACTTTTAATTTCTTCATCTTTGGTCAACCAGCTGGGTTTGAAATCAAACTTGCGGGTCATTAACCCGTTGTCTGTAGTCATATTCAGTTCCTTTTCTTCTTCCACATCCAGAGGCTTGGGTTTGTTTTTAGAGTTTAAAAAGCTCTGCGTATTTGAAAGTCCTTTGGGCTGGTTGTTTATCAAAGGTTTATCTAAGTTTGTACTGCTTTCCTGAGATTGTATGGGAGTAAACCCCTTTGGGTTTTCAATTTGAGAAAACACCGAAAAGGAGAAGCAAAAAAAAACAACTGTAAGGAATTTGATTTTCATTGAGAATGGTTTTTCAGAATAAACATCAATTTTTATACCGAAAATTATAGATTTATTTATTTGATTTTCGTTTCAAAAAATAATGATCTAAAGAATATTTACCGCTTCCAGTGAGTAATAAAACCACATAAACAATCATAAAAAACAAAGCCAGTTCTTTTTGCTGAAGTGGGTCTGCCGCGTGCACGATGAAAAAGGCAACTGCCATGGTTATGATTAAGGGTATGGTTGCAAGTCGTGTGCCTAGTCCAATGATGATTAAAACTGAACATATCACCTCAGAAAATACCGCTAGTGTTAAGCTCGCTTCCACTCCTATCCCGATGGGATTTCCAAACTGAATAGGGTCACTTCCAAATAGTCGCATCAATTTTGGAATGCCATGGGTTAACATCAGTCCGCCTACTCCCAATCTTAGCAAGAGAATAGCCATATCTGTTTTTCTTAAATCTAAAATAGTAGAATAGGTTTTTGAACTCATAATCTTATTTTTTTATAAAAGTATCTAAAATTACAGCAATAGCCATACATTTTAACATTCTCGATAATCAAGCACATTAATTATTTTAAAAAAATATGTTAATTCTTTCATTGTAAGATTGTTAAATCAAAATATTTTACGATATTTAATGAGTAAAGTTATAGCAAATTAAAAGCCCTCACATGGAAAATTTACCCGGAAAAACAAATCTCAAGCGCTTGGAAAAAAAGTACAAGCATTTGATAGAACGCGCTTACAATTTACGTCAATCTGATGACAGTTTGAGCGATGTGTTTTATTATGAGGCAGAAAAGGTTTTGACACAGTTGCGGTTGCTAAAATCCAATTTAATTGCAAATTAAAACGGATATCCGATTGCAAAATTCAAAATTGGATTTTTATAATCAAAATCCCAGCGATCACCCTCAGGTAAAGAAGGTGTTCTTAGTGGTGCCGCCAAATCGAAACGGATTACAAAGCCCTGAATATCAATTCGCATTCCAACACCTGTACCAATTCCAAATTCATCTATAAAACTTGACGAAAACTTTCCTCCCGGCAAGGCTTCGTTTTCATTACTGTTCCAGACGTTTCCTGCATCGGCAAAAATTGCGCCTTTTAAAAAGGTTATTATAGGGAATCGGTATTCTATGTTGGCTTCCAGCCTGATGCTACCTGATTGATCAAAAAAGGAATTGCTTCCTGCTTCCGGGGCATAAGTTCCCGGGCCTAAGGTTCTTATTCTAAAAGCTCTCACGCTATAGGGCCCGCCGGAAAAATATTGTTTAGTAAACGGCATTATTTCTGAATTTCCATAGGGCACCCCAATTCCGCCAAAAACACGTGTAATTAGTTTTTGATCTGAGCCCAGTCTAAGATGGTATCTCACATCGATATCGGCTTTTGCATATTGAGCATATTCCAAGCCTAAAATAGATTGAGGTGCTGATTCTCCACCACTAAACAATGAAAGACCATTACCGGCAATGTCCAAAGTGGATGTAAGAAAAAATTGGTGGCTTTTTCCGGCTTCTGCCAGACCATTGTAAGTAAATGCATAAGTCATTCCTGCAATAAACTGCTGCTCAAAACTGCTTCTTAAAAATGGGTTTTCTTCCAGTATTTGTTCAAATTCCGGTGAGGTTTTTGCTAAATTCACATAGTTAATAGAAATAGGATTAAACTCGTGAGTTACAAATCGGTTGGCATTCCAAACATAACCAAAATTGGTAGACATCGAAGCCAAACTAAACAACTTACTCCTGCTTAAATAATCACCGCCCAAGCTCATTCTTGTTTTGGGAATGGCATATTTAAACCAATCGTCACTTAATTTAAACGGAAACAAAACTCGAGGATATACAAGTTCAGCATTTGCACCAATAATGGTGCTACTTAAACCTGCTTGATCTCCGGAGGCTATCTGAAACTCATAGCCACCATTTACACTTAAATTCAATACTTCGCCTCCACTGAAAAGATTTCTGTTGGTCAAAGTAAGTGCCAGATTTGGGCCTGCAAAATTATTGGATTTTGAAACCGCCTGAAGTTCAGCCCTAACAGACCGTTTATCCAAAGGAGATAAAAAAATGGAAGCCTCCAGAATTCCCAGACTGTCTGTGGTTAGCGAATCAATCTCATCATACTGAATGTTGATAAATTTATAAGCACCCACTGAGCCCAAACGTCTTCCGGTACCTCTTGATTTTTCAGGGCTAAACATATCGCCCTCATTAAGTAATATATAGGGCAATAAACGTTTGGGTTTGAAAAATTCTTCTTTTTGGAAAAAGGTTTTTTTGCCCAGTTTTAGCGTGTCATTATCAGTGTACTCTTTTCCCATAACATAATTGGGATACACCTTAACTTTTGAAATTTTATAGGGAATAACCGATTTTTGAGGCACTTCATTTTTTAACCTAAGAAATAAGTCAAAACGTTTGTTTTTGTATTGATTGGTATCGGCTTCAAAAATCAAAAAGTCATTATTGAAATTGTAATAGCCTTTTTCTTTAAGACCGTCATCAATGCGTTCCCGTTCTAATTTTAATACCTCTAAATCAAAGCGCATTCCGGTTTTTAAAAGGCTTTTGGCATTTAGATTTTCTATTTCGTTATAAATGGCAAGCGAATCTTTATCAACCAAATAATTTTCCATTTTATAAGGTTTAGTGAGTTTCAAAGTATAAGTGATTGATGCCCTTTTCTTTTGCTCCTTTTCATCGGTTTCAGAATCCACACTGCTGTAGAAAAAGCCTCTGTTTTCAAGTCGATTTAAAATGAGGTTTTCTGTTTGTTCCCTTTTTATGCTTGATAGATACACCGGTTCTTCACCAATGCGTTTGTTTAAAAACTTATTGAGGAATCCGGGTTTTTCTCTTTGGCTTTTGTAGTGCACTAACAGTCCTAGTCGAGAACCCAAAACTTTTGAATTAGGCTCGGGTCTCATCAGGTTTTCGATTTCAGTTTGTATCGATTTTAAATTATCAACTGTAGTATCGCTGCTAATTTGGATATGGGTTCCTGTATAAAGTAATTCATCACTAGGAATGAAACGGTTGACATTACAGGATTGAATTGCAAAAGCAACCAAAAGGATCAGCATCATTTGGTATGTTGCTTTTATATTGATTTGGTTGTTACTTTTCATTGTCCTCTTTTGGTTGCGTTTCTTCCAATTCTTCTTTGACTGCTTTTGCAAACAATTCTTTATACTCATTAAATTCACGTGTAAATATAAGTGCTATTCCATTTACTATTAACTGGCCGTCAATGACATTTTCAAACTGATTTCGGCGAAAGCCTTTTAAACGAAACCTCCCATTTTCTGTCAATAAATATTCAATACTCACATTACCAATAACCGGATTTTGCTCGTCTGGGTTTTGACTGCTTCCCTGAATATCCACTTCACTGCCCACACTCACAATCACCCTGTCGTTGAAAAGTCTTTTTCGGGCTGTGATATCCAGCAGGGTTCTGTCCTGGCTTCCCTCTCCTTGGTAATCTGTAAAACTATCAATTCCAAAATCCAACTCGATGCCCGTTTTTCCTAATAGTTGGTTTGAAAACATATTGAGTTGGTCTGAAAGTGCCTGATTCAAATTATCACGGGCAATTGCCATTGTTCCACCTTCACTCCCATCGCTTCCGGACTGTGGAAAAAACCGATTGAGTACCAGCAAGGAAAACACCTGTTTGTTGAGTTCTTCTTCCTGTTGATTTAATTGTTGAATGCGGCCATATACTTGTCCGCCTACTGCTCCCCTTTCATCTTCGGGCATATCCAGGTTGAAGGTGAGCAAGGGTTGTGTAAGTTCACCATCTACATTGAGATACACCAGAAAAGGCACTTGTTGTCGAAACTGGTTATTCATACCCGCTGTACCGGAAGTCATCAAAGAAGCAGCCGAGGTTTCTACGCGATAAATAGCCCTCACATCCAAATTGGCATCAAAAGGGTCACCGGACCAGGAAACACTGCTTCCCGGGGATATTTCAAAACGTCTTTTTACCAGGTTGTAAAGATTCATTTCAAAGTGACCCTTTTGCATCGTGTATCTTCCGGTGAGCGTTGTTCTGCCGTTGGGTTGAATGCTAAATCTAAGGTCTCCCTCTCCACCCACCTGCAGGTTATCACCTGTGCGCTCGTCAATAATGACATTAAACAGGGCTTTTTCATCAATGGTTATATTGGCATTGACAGCAAAACCTGTGACCGTAAAAGATTCGGTTCTTTTTTGGGTGAGTATATCGTCAGGGTCTTCCCTATTTACAAAAATAACCACACCATCACGCTCTTCTATTTCAAGTTCGGAATCCGTGAGAATATATGTGATGTCGGTGGCTGCACCCACTTTCAGTTTTAAATTCACTCTGGGTAAATTTAAGTTGCCGGTTAGCTTTGCATCTACATCAAAGACGGCGGTACCATAAAAAAGGGCATTGTCTTCTTTGGTAGCATTGAGTGCCGAAAAGTCCTTTGCATTAAATTGCAAATCAAATTGGGGATTGACAAAACTTTCTGTTAAGATGTTTCCCTTTACGACAAATTCATTTTCTTTTTCATCCAAAATTTTGAAGTTGTCTAAAAAGAGTCCTTCATTATTAATTTTCACTGTCTCATCTCTAAGCTCAAACCCCGCATTTAGCTTGGCAACCCGAAAGCCGGCCTCTTTAAAATGAATGATTCCGTTGTAGTTTGGTTCTGAAGTGGTTCCACTTACTTTGATTTCACCGGTAAGGATTCCCTGGGTATCGGTTAATTCGCCATCAGAAAAACCTTCTATAGCACTCATTTTTAGTTCGTTTAAAACGAGATTTAGGTTCAGTTTTGCGCCCTCTTCATCAGCCTGATAGTCGCCGGTTACATCAAGGTCAATATCGCCACCATTTAAAGCCAAATTAAAATCATAGGTTTCCTCACTGATTTCTTTGGCGTTGAGCGATAAATTCCCGAGAGGGACCTTCATTACATTCAATTCTTCAACTTGCGTATCTGCAAGTAAACCCGGACTTAAGAAGGGTTCTTCAATGATTAAGTTTCCATTGAGTCTTCCGGTTGCGAGGGTTTCTTCGGGGTTTAGATAGTTTAGGAAATCTGAAAGTTTGAGGTTTTCAAAATGGACACCTATATGCTCTTTTTCAATTTCAGCTAGTGTGCTGCTCAATTCAAATAGCTGGCTGTTTCGGCTAATTGAAAACGATGAAAAAGCGAGGTAGTTATCTGCATAGACCATTTCATTATTCTGCGGAATTGCCCATTCCTTTTTATTCAGTAAAAGTTCTGAAGGGTTGATGTGAAAGCGAATGGTGTCGTTTTGCCTGGTAATTTCTGAATTTACCTGAACAATTTTTTCATCATTATAAAACGAATTGAAATCCAAAAACAATTTTTTATCTGCTATACTTCCATTCAAAGATGTTTTACTAATGGCTACGGGACCGGCTTTCAAGCCTTGAAATCCGAAGTCAAAATCAAAGTTTTCTGAATCTGAACGTACATTCAGCGCCAAACTATCCAGCACATTACCGCTATAATCAATATGAGGAGCAAAAATAGTTGCAGAAAGCGACTGATTGACTTCACTAAAATCCATCTGAATGTCAATGGTGTCAAGTTGTTGCAAACGATCGATAAAAACATCGCTAAGAATCGGTGCTCTACTAAGTTTGCCATCCAGTTTGAGTTCAACCGGTTTTAGGATAGTGTCACTTGCCAAGGGTTGAGATGTTTCGTTTGAAAGCGTGTCTGAAAGGTATTTTTGAAAGTGGCGTTGTAGTGCTTTTCCAAAACCTTCAGGATTGGCATTTGAGCGCAGTTTTAAATTGAGCATTTTATTGGTTATGTCAACCGAAGTTGTATCGGTCTGAACAAAGGCGTTTATAATTACATCTCCCAATAAGTAGGATTGGTTGTCATAGATGGCTAAACCGTCTTTAATGTCTGTGCTAAGTGTAAAACTGTCTGCATTCCCTTTAAAATCGGCGTGTAGCACAAAGGCACTCCTAATATCTTTATCTGTAGCGCCCAATGCTCTTAAATCGGCTCCTTTTAAATTGAGATCAACTACAAATCGAGGTGAAATGGAGTCCAGTTGAACGAAAGTCTCTAAAACAACATCGAGATTTTCATCTTTGTAAGCCGAGCCAATGGTTCCTTCGCCATTTTCGATTTCACCGGCAATGTTTAAATCCTTAATATCATATTCATTCAATGCAAAACTTTGGACGGTTGTTTCAAATGTTGCGTCCAGAGAATTCACGTCACTACCCTTACCTGTTGATTTTAGGCTTAGGTTAAGCTCGCCCAATTGCTCGTTTTTCAGAAGTTTGCCCAATTGCAGTTGCTTGACTTGCACATCAGCATTGTAGGCAATTTCATCTGTATCTTTGTAACCTCCTTTGAGGTCAATTTGCCCTTCAGGGATTGTGAGTTTTGCCACGGCATTGAGGTCGTTAACTGCCCCTTTAAAATTGCTTTTCAGCGAAATGGTTTCAGAAATGGAAATTCCCAATTCATCTTCATTGACAAATACAAGCACATCATTTCTCACCGTTTTAAAGTCAAATCTTTGGAAATCAAGCCTTAAACTGTCAACATCCATAACATTTTCAAATCTTCCATTTGCTTGAATGTTGGTTTTTTGACCCCAATTGATTTGTGTATTGGGAATGTTTAATGATGAAAGTTTTCCGTTTGCTACAAGATTTCCACTAAGTCTCTTTTTGCTTAAGCCTGTAAGTATTTCATTGGATTTCAACTCCGGCTGAAAACGAAATACCTCATTTAGATCCACGTCAAATTTATTGATATTGAGATTTAATGTCGCATTTTCAGGTTGATTAATAAGTTCACTTAAAGAGCTGTATTGAATTGCAAGAGAAGTGTTTATGTTATTATTATTTAATTGTAATTTTAAATCTGAAAAATGGGTTTGATTGTCTTCTACAGAAGCTTTAAGGGATAATTCGGTTAAATTTAAACCGGAACCTTCTTCAAACCTTAAGTCTGTTATGTTTGCTCCAAAAGCTTGGTTTTTCAAAGAAATACCATCTGCAATAAAATAAAAATCATTCAGAACAATCGCCTCTGAATTGAAAATTCCCGGTTGAGGATTTGCATCGTTTAGGACGTAACGAATGTCGTTGTTTGTGAGATCAATTTTGGAAACCGAAACCGTCCAATCCGGCCATTCAAAATCGGTTGGGGTTTCAGAGGCAGGATTTGCTTCTACTTTCTCTGAGGCTACTTTTTCCTCAATAGAAGTCATTTGGAGATTAATTGTTGAATTTTGGAGTCCCAGATAAGTAAGTTCAATATTTTTCTTTGACAAATCAGCAACGGGAAGTTTTACAGACAATTCGTCGATAGCCGCTATTGCATTGATGCCATCTGGAATGGATTGGTAGTTTGCGGTAAGGTTTTTAATTACAAACTCATCAACGATTACAGTTGGGTTGGTAGTGTCTTTTGTTTTTTCACTTTCGGGAAAAGCAAGTGATTGAAAATAGTGTAGGTCTGTATTTGAAATTTCGGCTTTAGAAATATGGAAGTTCATTGTTTCCAAATTCATATCTTTCATATTCAGATTAAGCTTACCCAGCTTTAGATGCGTATCTATGCCTGTAACATCATCATTATACTTTAGGTCAAAATCTGAAAAATAGATGTCTTTAATATAAAAAGCCCTTGTTGAAGACTCAGGTTCCTCCTCTATTTGTTCTGTTTCTTCTGAAGCAAATGCATCAATTAGAAATTGAAAATTAAAGTTATTAATGGTATCGTTTCTATGAATATTGGCTTTGAGGCCTTCCCATTCCACCAAGTTTACACCAATCGCATTTCCTCTTATTATGGGCCAAAGCGGAACATCTACTTCAAGACTCTTTGAAGCAACCAAAGTATCTCCTTTTTGATCTTCGAGATATAGGCCATCGAGAAATACATTACCTGAAAAGGTGATGAACAGTCTATCTATTTCAACCTTTGTATTGGTTTTATCGGAAACAAATGAGGTTACTTTGTCAATAATAATACCTTGGCCCCAAGGACTTCTGATAAACAAAACGAGCAGTATAAAAAGCAATAAAAAGACCAGCACCACCCGTGCAATTCTTCTTAACCATCTATATTTTCTTTTTTTCTGTACTTGTTTTTCTTTTTTCAAATCTTGTTTTGAGCTCTGGTTTCAAATTTATTGTAATTAGCTAAGATATGGAATTTTCATACTCCCAATTTTGAACTAAAAATCAAATTATTAAGATAAAATATCATAAAATAAATAAAAGTCATTGGGTGAAATTTTAAATTATGTTTAAATGATAAAATACAAAATTGTTGCTTTTTTTAGCGAATTATACACATTTAAAATAGTGTTAATTGTGCCTTAATGCTTTGCCAATTTAATACGATTGAAAATTGGAAGCCGTTTATTTTTAAAATGCATTCATCGAAATGTGCATTAACAAACCAAAATTTAATTTAATCTAAAACAAACCAAAAATGAAAAAGACACTTATTTTAACCATCGTTGTCGCAGGAGTTTTAACTTCCTGTGTCTCCAAAAAAAAGTATGTCGAACTTGAGGAACAACTTTCAAACACAAAATCCACCCTTCAAAAGACTGCTGTTGAAAAAGAAGAGTTGGAAAGACGCTTTGCAATAATTGAACAACGCGTTGCCGACTACAATGACAGAATCAATTCATTAAAGGAAACTTCTGAGCAGAAGTATGAAATGAATGATATTGCAATGATGAACAAAAAGACAAAGGAAAACATGCGAAAAACCTTATCTAATGTAGATCCTGAAGTTTTAAGAGATGCTAAATCCCTTGAGGACTCAATTAACATTGCTGTATCCCATAATTTAATGAAATCTATCTCTGAAGATGATGGAAATGACGATGTACAAATAGATATAGATAAAACAGTTGTAATGATTTCTATTTCTGATAAACTACTCTTCAATACTGCCAGTTATAGAGTAAACCCAAAAGCAAATGACCTATTAAGAAAGCTTGCAGACGTAATCAACTCTGAGCCTAGCCTGGAAGTGATGGTTGAAGGTCACACAGACCCTAGAAGCATCAACACTGCCGTACTCGAGGACAACTGGGATTTAAGTGTGAAACGCGCTACCTCCATTGTAAGAAAGCTTGAGAACGATTTTGACGTAGCTCCTGAAAAGTTAATTGCTGCCGGAAGAGGAAGCTCCATTCCATTAGTAGAAAACGACAGTAAGGAAAATATGGCTAAAAACAGAAGAACCAGAATTGTATTAATCCCTGATTTAGACAAATTTTTTGCAATGCTTGATTCTGAATCTTCGGTGACAGGAAATTAAAAATAATATTTCTTTCTTATTTAAGAGGCTGTCTGTTTAGGCAGTCTCTTTTTTTGTTATGAATTACCTTTCTCTTTCTCTTTATCCATTTTAACTTGTCTGCGCCACATAAAATAGATGACAATCAAAATAATTGGTAAAATGATAAAAACAATTACATCAAACCAACTGTTTAGATTTATTGGAGAGTTGTTTTGTGGGCTTGGAACGTGAGTGGGCTGCTGTGCAGTTGCCAGAAATCCGTAAAGGAAAATAATAAGAGGTAAAAACTTTTTCATTGAGATCATTTTAAAGCCTGAATATACGTCATTTTTGAGTCAATTTAAAACACTCGGGTTGTTTTAGCAGAAATTTAATATTCTGGCATTTCAACATAAGTAGTGTCATTGGTTACTTTAGGAAAAGCTTTGTTCCGCCAGTTTTCTTTTGCTTTTTCAAGTTTTTCTTTACTTGAGGACACAAAATTCCAATATATAAACCGCTCTTCTTCAAAAGGCTTCCCGCCAAAAAGCAACAAATGAGAATTTGGACTGACTTTTACATTGCACACATCTTCCACTTTTGAAACCAGCATATTTCCTTTTTCAACGGATTCACCACACGCTTCAATAGATCCTTCAACGATACAGATTCCAATTTCGCCTTTTAGCTTGTCTTTGGTGTTGAGTTGAAACGCTTCTTCTGTTTTCATTTCAATCATAAAAAGTTCAGATTTAACTGGAACGGGAGATTTTTTGCCATAACCTTCGCCGGCTATGAGTTTAAAACGTGCACTACCCTCTTGCCACTTTGGCAACTCTTTTTCTTCAATGTGATGAAACTCGGGTTCACAATCTTCCAGGTCTTTTGGTAATGCCACCCATATTTGATATCCATGAGCTATAAAAGTATTACCGTTTCTAAGCTCTAGGGGAGTTCTTTCAGTATGAGTAACTCCTTTACCGGCTACCATCCAGTTTACAGAGCCGGGTGTTATCTTTTGATCAGAACCCAAACTATCTTTATGAACAATTTCGCCTTCGAGCATAAACGTGAGTGTTGAAAGACCAGTGTGCGGATGCTAATCGACATCCATATAGGAATTTGGGCCTAATTGGGTGGGACCCATATGGTCAATAAAAATAAAGGGACCCACCATTCTTTTTTTTCGGAAAGGCAACAAACGACCTACTAAAAAGTCACCAATATCCCTACTTCGTTCTTCGATAATTAATCCAAGGTTTGACATAAAATTTGCTTTAAAACAAAGTTATGCAAACTCAAAGAATTTAATATTGTTCCAGAAGATATTTAATTAAATCTGTAGTAGTTACTATTCCCACTAAATGACCATCCCTTTCTACCGGTAATGCGTGAAACTCCTTTGAAGCTAAAATTTCTGCAGCTTCTCTTATTGTGGTTTGTTCATTAATAGAAATGATATTTTTTGTCATAACTTGACTAATATCAAACATATCATAAACTACAGAGTCGATTTCTTCATCATCATAAACAGCATCTGCAAACGAGATGCGTAACAAATCTGAATAACTGAGCATTCCTATAATTTTAGTTCCACTCACAACAGGAATGTGTCTTATATTATGTTTTTTGAATAAAGCTTCGGCTTTAGTCAATTCATCTTTAAGATTTAATTTCACAACATTTGTGGTCATGATTTTAGAAACAGGAACATTCTTTTTCATTTTTATTGATTTTAAATTTATATTCTAAAATACTTCAACATCATTAAAGAAAGAATGATAAATATCAGATTAGCTGTATAATGTTAAACTTTTATTAATCCAACCAATCTTTTGTGAGATACTTTTGTGTTCTACTATGAAACCTTTAGTTTCGCAGGAATTGAAAAATATAATCACAAAACAAAGAGTATGAGTCAAGTAAAAGAAAATGACACAGTGCGCGTGCACTACACAGGAAAACTAGAAAATGGTCAAATTTTTGACAGTTCGTTACAACGTGAGCCTTTAGAGTTTACATTAGGCCAAGGACAATTAATCCCGGGATTTGAACAAGGGGTCATTGACATGAAGGTAAATGAAAAGAAAACCATCAATATTCCACATACAGAAGCTTATGGTGAGGTAAGAGAAGAATTATTTCATGAAGTTGAAAAAGATAAACTTCCTGAAGAAATGAAGCTTGAGGTGGGAATGGGTTTAATTTCAAAAGCACCAGACGGTTCTGAAAGACAGCTTATTTTACACGAAATCAAAGACGAAACCATCGTTGTTGATGCAAATCACCCGCTTGCAGGAAAAGATTTGACATTTGAACTTGAATTGGTTGAAATCAAATAAGCGTTATAAAATATTTTTTACCTAAATGCCCAATTTATTTTGGGCATTTTTTATTGGCTTTATTTTAACAAAAAAACAAGATTGGCTTTTCCTATATTTGAAAAAACTACAAAAATCTTAATTCATGAAAAAATTCACTTTCATTTTTACCTTCCTTTTATCAGGAATTTTACTGTTTGCACAAGACAAAGAAACCATCATTAACAGCATTATTCAAGAAGTCGAGGAAAATTCTCAGGTTGAGCGTCTCGCTTATGAATTGCTTGACGAGATAGGTCCCAGACTCGTGGGCACCCCACAAATGAAACAAGCCCACGACTGGGCTGTCGCCAAATTTAATTCATGGGGTATTCAAGCTGAAAATCAGCAATATGGAACCTGGCGTGGCTGGGAACGTGGTGTTACACATATTGATATGGTCCACCCCAGAGTGAAATCACTTTCAGGAATGCAACTTGCCTGGAGTGCCCCTACTCCCAAAAAAGGAATCACTGCAGAAGTGGTCACCCTTCCTGAAATCATTAAGGACTCGATGAGTTTTGCTCGTTGGCTACCTAGTGTTAAAGGAAAATTTGTTTTGGTTTCTATGCCTCAAATGACTGGAAGGCCAGATTATAACTGGGAAGAGTTTGCAACAGAAGCATCTTTTGAAAAAATGAAAGAAGCTCGCACTCAGCAAATCGAAAAGTGGAATACCAATATGAGAAATTCAGGGTATAGCTCACGCACCATAGATGCTGCTTTAGAAAAAGCAGGTGCTGCCGGAATTATCCAATCGCAGTGGTCAAGAGGTTTTGGTGCCAATAAAATTTTTGGAGCACGCTCAAAATCTATCCCCACTATAGATATTTTACTTGAAGACTATGGTACTTTATACCGCCTCGCAGAAAACGGAGCAAAACCTCAAATAAGACTCTATGCTCAGTCAAAGGAACTGGGTGAAGTTCCCACTTTCAATACGATTGCACGCATTGAAGGCACAGAAAAGCCGGAAGAATATATTGTGCTTTCAGCACACTTTGATACCTGGGATGGAGGAACGGGAGCTACTGACAATGGAACCGGAAATGTCACAATGATGGAAATAGCTCGCATATTAAAAAAACATTACCCAAATCCAAAACGTACCATAATCGTGGGACTTTGGGGAGGTGAGGAACAAGGTCTCAACGGCTCCAGGGCTTATGTGAAAGACAACCCAGCTATTGTTGAAAACCTACATGTACTTTTTAATCAAGATAACGGTACCGGGCGGGTGGTAAGCATTAACGGACAAGGTTTTTTGCACGCTTATGACTTTTTGGGAAGGTGGTTGCACGATGTTCCCAATCAATTCAAATCTGAAATTGAAACTACATTTCCCGGAACACCCTCAGGAGGTGGATCAGACCATTCATCATTTGTTTCAGCAGGTGCTCCTGCTTTTATGATGAGCTCTTTAAACTGGTCCTACTGGAATTATACTTGGCACACCAATTTGGATACTTATGACAAAATTGTATTTGATGATGTGAAAAACAATGTGGCTCTTATTGCTATACTCACTTATTTAGCCAGTGAGGAGTCAGAAAAAACATCTCGGGAAAGAGCCGTTTTACCTATAAGTACTCGCACCGGCGAACAAATGACTTGGCCTACTCCACGTGATGGAAATCGTCGAGGTGGTTTAGATTAACGATTTTTCTTGTATAGAGATAGTTGTAAGTAGGCAAAAGACAGACACTTTGAGGATACTAAAAAACATACTTTTATTTCAAAAAAAGATATTCTTCATATCATATAGTATTGCAATCGTAATTGGAATTATATTTGGTGGGAAAGCAGAAATAATTGGTTTAAGTTTTTTATTCATTTCACCTTTTACTCATTATTTCTTCTATGAAATTAAAAACAAAAATCAATACTACTATTACTATAATTTGGGAATCAGTAATGTTGTGCTTTGGGTTTCAACATTTATTATTGGGATAATTAACCTATTGGTTTTAATAATAGTATGAACAAACTTCATATAGATAGTGTAACCAAATCTTATAACAATAAAATCATACTGAGTGATGTTTTCATGTCTTGTGAAAAAGGAGAAATCAAAGGTTTAATTGGCAGGAATGGCTCTGGAAAATCGACACTTCTAAAAATTGTTTTCGGATCTGAAAAAACAGATTTTAAATTTGTTAGAGTGGGGAATAAAGTTTTACGAAAAACATCTGACAGAAGAAATCTAATCAACTATTTACCTCAAAATAATTTCTTGCCAAATAACATTTCGATAAAGTCCTTAATAAATTTATTTCTTCAAAAAGAAAACAGAAAAATAGTGTTGGAAAACGAATATGTAAAACCATTGCTAAATAAGAAAAATCAAGACCTATCGGGCGGAGAGAAAAGAATAATAGAAATCTTATTAATTATTCATTCAAAGGCGAAATTTATTTTACTAGATGAACCTTTTAATGGAGTGAGCCCAATCGTAAAAGATTATATTATGGAGTATATCAAAAAAATGAAAATATCAAAAGGTTATATTATAACTGACCACGATTATGAAAATGTAATAAATTTAGCAGATAGCATTTTCTATTTAAAAAACGGATTTTTAAAAGAAATCAATCACAAAAGTGAATTAGTAGAATTAGGATATATGACAAGAACCACTTACGACAATGTCTTCAACTCAGAAGAGCTTTTTTAGTTAAAAGAATCTAAAATAGCAATAGCATATTCAGAAGAACGTTTTCATAGTATAAAACGATAACCATTGGCTTTCTCAAAACGAAAACTACTAAAAAGAATTGCCTATTTTTTAACAGGTATTCTAAGTCTTTTGATACTCTTTTATTTAAGTGTTTTATTTGGTTTATGGGGACCCGTGCCCACAAAAAAACAACTTTCAGAAATTCAACAAAGTGAAGCTTCAGAGGTATTGGCATTTGATGGTGAATTGCTTGGGAAGTACTTTCGGTTTGACCGACAATCAATACCTTATGAGGAGTTTCCGGAGCATTTAATTCACGCACTTGTAGCAACAGAAGACTCTCGATTTTATGAACACAACGGTATTGACGGACAAAGTCTTTTCAGGGTGTTTTTTAAAACCTTATTATTACAGGATGCTTCAGCCGGTGGAGGTAGTACAATTACTCAACAACTTGCCAAAAACCTTTATGGAAGACACGATGTAAACAAAATTGGAATTGTCGTAACAAAACTCAGGGAGTCAATTATAGCCAGAAGAATGGAAAAAATGTATTCCAAAGAAGAAATCCTCACTCTTTACTTAAATACAGTCCCCTTTAGTGATAATACTTTTGGAATTGAAAGTGCTTCCAAAAAGTTTTTTAACAAACCCACTACCGACCTTACAGTTGCAGAAGCAGCAACACTGGTGGGAACGCTGAAGGCATCCAATTATTTCAACCCGCGATTATACCCTGATCGCAGCCGGGGTCGCAGAGATGTTGTTATATCTCAAATGGAACGATACAAATACCTTCTGCCTCAATTGGCTGATGATGCCAAGCGGGACACTTTGAAACTAGACTATCAGTATTTTAATCACAATCAGGGAGTGGCTACCTACTTCAGAGAACAATTGCGCAGAGATGTAACACGCATTCTGGATACTTTAAGAGATGAAAACGGAAAACCTTATAATTTGTACAATGACGGTTTAAAAATTCACACCACTATTGATTATACAATGCAGCGATATGCTGAGGAAGCCATGTTTCTACATATGAGTAAACTTCAACAAGCTTATGAGGATTCCTGGGGAAATCAAGCTCCCTGGCTTACAAATACTAAATTAATTGAAGCGGAAGCCAAAAAACTGCCCATTTACAAAAAATTGCTTCAGGAAGGCTTAAAAGTGGAAGAAATTTATGATTCACTAAATATTCCCCGGGAGCGTCAACTTTTTAGTTATGATTCTGTTGTAAAAGTTCAGGCGAGTGTGATGGACAGTATAAAACATTTTACGAAGTTTTTGAATGTTGGAAATGTAACTCTAGAACCACAAACCGGTGCGGTTAAAACCTGGATTGGCGGGGTTGATTTCAGTGCGTTTCAGTTTGATCATGTTTCGCAAAGCAAGCGACAGGTGGGTTCTACTTTTAAACCGATCGTTTATACAGCAGCTCTTGAAAATGGTATGGAAGCTTGTTCCTATTTTTCTATGGAAGAAGTAACGTATGCTGATGATTACAAACCAACTAACTCTTCTAAGCCCGAAGATGAAGACCCCTATTTAAACTATTCATTAAAATATGCCTTGAGTAAATCGGTCAATACCATTGCTGTGAAAGTCCAAATGGAAACCGGAATCGAAAATGTGATTGTGCAAGCAGAAAAAATGGGGATTACTTCTACCCTGCCCAAAGTGCCATCTCTTGCTTTGGGTACCGCTGAAATGAGTGTCCTTGATTTGGCAAAAGCATATACTGCCTTTAGTAATGATGGATATATAAGTTCTCCTTATTACATCACCCGAATTGAAACAAAAGAGGGTAAAATTATAGCTGATTTTACACCTCAAATTTCTGAAGAAAAAGCTTTTACTGATGTCACAAGGCATTTGATGGTAGATATGATGAAGGAAACTGTAAACTCCGGCACAGCATCCAGATTGAGAACTACCTACAGGCTACCCAATGATATAGCCGGTAAAACGGGAACAACCCAAAACAATCGTGATGCTTGGTTTGTGGCGGTTACGCCCAGATTAACTTCGGTTACTTGGGTGGGAAATGATTTGAATATTCCTTTTAGAAGTACTGCACTGGGTCAGGGAGCCAATGCAGCACTTCCCTTGTTTGCTCAGTTTTACAGCAGTTTAAACGCAAATTCAGATTACAATTCCATTACAAATGCCCGTTTTGAAGAAATACCTGAACATCTTTTAGATCAAACACTTTGTGAACCCACCAAAAGAGATGGTTTCTTTAAAAGATTGTTTACCAATCCTGAAAAACCTAAAGAACATAAACAAGAAAAAAAGAAAGGCGGACTTTTTTCTATTTTTAAGAAAAAAGATAAAAACTGATTTTACATTTTTTTTCTTAGCAAACCTCTTAAACTTCTTTTGTAATCATCTGTGAGCCAGTCAATGTAATTGTTGGTTGTTTTGCTCAAGCAATAGGCATATTTTTGTACTCTGAAAGAGATTGCATCCTCCAATAGTAAAGCGAGCTTCATTGCTTCAAATGCATCTTCACTGTTTTCAAGGCACATTTTAGCGTGTTGTTCTATGGCTTGATCTATGGCAATTTTTGGCTTTATCCCCTTTCGTTTCGCTTCTGCGAAAGCTTCTTCTACATCAAAGTCAACATCTTTTGAGTTTTTAAACTTTTTTCTTATTTCCTTGGGCATTTCATAAGAAAAGTTGCGCTCAATCGTCTCGTCCGGAATGAGGTTTTCCAGAAAGTAATCAGGGTTTTTAAAGACTAAATTCCAATCCACTTTATCTTCCCATAGACCAAAGCGAGCCAGGTTATTTCCCATATCGACAACGGTAAATTCTTTTTTTGAGTCTGTAACTCTCGAGCCACGACCAATCATTTGATGGTAGAGTGTTAATGAACGTGTTGCTCTGTTGAGAATAATGGCTTCGATATCGGGCACATCAAAACCGGTTGTTAAAATCCCAACTGAGGTTATGATTGCATTGGGTGTTTCTCTAAACCAATCAATAATTTCTTTTCGTTCTGCATCATTGTGTTTGTTATCCAGATGGCGAATGTTGTTATAGCCCGATCTTTTAAATGATTCATAAACATATTTTGATGTGTTTATTCCATTATTAAAAATGAGGGTTTTCTTATCTTTTGCCCGTTCTTCATATGCATAAATTAACTTTTCTTGCATAGCAAAATCAATATAAACCACTTCTGAAGATTTAACGGTATAGTCACCATTGATTCCAATTCTCAATGCGCCCAGTCCTACATTGTAACTATAAGTAGTTGCTTTGGCAAGAAAACCTTTATCAATCAATTCAGCGATAGAATGGCCCACAATGAGTTCATTGTAAGTATCTTTCATTGGCAGTTTAATATTTGAACTTAGAGGGGTTGCGGTCACCCCAAGAATATCACATTTTTTAAAATACTTGAATAACTTTCTAAAGGAATTGTAATGGGCTTCATCCACTATTACAAGACCAATATTTTTCATGTTTAACTCATTTTCTTTCAGTCTGTTGTTGAGTGTTTCAACCATTGCAACATAACAAGTGTAGTCCTCCTGATTTGGAATTTCCTTGACAGCACTGTTAATGACTTTGTTTTTGACACCAATTTCTGTTAGGGTGTTTGAAGTTTGTTTGCTTAGCTCAATGCGATGGGTTAATATGAGTACTTTATTGTTTGTTTCCTGAATATATCTTTTTGCTATTTCAGAAAAAATGACGGTTTTTCCACCGCCTGTGGGAAGTTGATAAAGTATGTTATAGCTTTCAGGAAATCTATTAAATCTGTCAAAAATGGTTTCTATTGCATCTTTTTGATAGGTATAGAGTTCTCTTTCTTTAATTTTATCTTGTTCGGCTACTTCAATCATCGTTATTTCTTGTGCATTTTTACAAAAATAACACCTTTATTAAGTTATTCCATAAAATAAAGCTAAAAGTGTGTTAATCTGAATTCTTAATTATTAGAAGAAAAACTTAAAACATTCAAATTTAAGGTAAGAATAACATTTTGTTAGTTTTAAATTTCAAGTTGTTATGTTACATTTGTACTTTATTACTGCATACCCCATGTCTAAAGAAAAACCGAAAAAGAAATCACGTTTGCAATTGTTGCATCAATATTACAGCTATACCGGCTTTTATGGCTTTTTAGGTAGTAGTTTATTGAAGGCTATTCCACTAATACTTTTATTTGTTGGTGGTTTGTTTGCTATACATTATTATGTGATTGATGTGAATGTTTTGCTCAATAAAGTCACAGAAACTTTTCCCGCTTTTGGTGTTTTTACAGTTTTCTTTGTTTCTGAATCTCTTCTAGGCCTTATTCCTCCTGAACTTTTTATCGCTTGGTCGAGTAAATCTGTTACGCCGGTTTTTCATTTATCATTATTGGCTTTGCTTTCTTATGCCGGTGGTGTTGTTTCTTATTATATTGGAAAAGCCATTACCAAAATTCCATCGGTACATGAGTATCTGGAGATAAAAATGGCAAAGCATATTCGCAATACCAGAAAATGGGGTGGCTTTTTAATTGTTGTTGGAGCTTTGTTACCCATCCCCTATTCTTTGACTACCATGGCCGCCGGGATTATTAAATATCCCTTAAATAGCTTATTGCTTTTTGGTTTACTTCGTTTTCTTAGATTCTATATTTATGCCTTGGCAATTTTCAATATAGTCAATTAAATCCGCCCCCCCTCTGACAGTCGATTAGTCTTATAAACAGTTGAGTGTAGGTAATTATTTGTTAAATAAT
>JANSXN010000007.1 GCA_024742935.1 Flavobacteriaceae bacterium | reverse complement strand
TCTATAAGCTTATAACTATTGGATTTTAATTTTTCTACCAAGTGATAAAATGCAATTTTAGAGGCATCTGTTTCTTTGTGAAACATACTTTCACCACAGAATATTTTTTGTTCAGGCAGGTCAATACCATAGAGCCCTCCAATTAATTCAGTTTCTTTCCATACTTCAACTGAAATGGCATGGCCCAGGCGGTGAAGTTCAATATAGGCATCCTGCATTCCCTTTGTAATCCAGGTGCCGCTTTCATTTTTTCGTTTTATTTGTGCACAGGCTTGAATTACATCCGTGAAAGCGGTATTGAAAGTAATGTTAAAACGATTACTCTTTATTTTTTGCAGCAGGCTTTTTGAAGTTTTGAAGTTCTCAGGGTATAAAACCATTCTTGGGTCCGGGCTCCACCACAAAACCGGTTGATTGCCACTAAACCAGGGGAATATACCCGAACGATAGGCAGTCATCAAGCGTTCTGAAGTCAGTAAACCACCCAGTGCAAGCAGTCCGTCTTCATCGGCAAGTTTTACTGGCGGGAAGGGTGAATTTTCTTGTAGATAGACCATAGTTTCTTAAAATAATACCAAGCCTCCCAAAAAAATGACACTGCCCACAAGCATTAAAATAACGGTATAAGGCAAGATTTCGCGGGCTTTTAAATTTGTTATGGCAAGCAAAGGAAGCGCCCAGAACGGCTGCAACATGTTTGTGATTTGATCACCATAAGAAAGAGCCATTATTATTTTTGGTAAAGGAACCCCTAGCTGCAGCGCAGCATCAATTATGATGGGACCCTGTAATGCCCATTGACCACCCCCACTAGGTACAAATATATTGACCAATCCGGCACTGAAAAAAGTGAAAATAGGAAGTGTAGTTTCATTAGAAATACTTATAAAAAAGTTACTAATCATTGTTACCATACCGGCATCTTTCATAATGCCCATAATGCCAAAATAAAGTGGAAACTGAATCAATATTCCAGAAGCTCCTGAAATTGCATCTCCCAAAGCATTTCCAAAGCTTTTAAAACTTCCGTGCAAAACAATACCCAGACCCAACATAAAGAAGTTGAGCATGTTTGGAGTGATAATTAATGATTTCAAAGAGTCAAAATACTGAATAAAAAAAGCAGCCAGTAGTAGCGTACCAAAACCTATTGCAGCGATTTTTGAGTTTTCAATTTTGTTTGTTGAAGAACTTTCTTCAGATTCCGGGTTTGAAGTTTTTACAGGTAGTGCAATTTTTTTTGAATGTGATTTTTTTGCAAGGTAATAGAGTGTCAAAGGGATGATAATAAGTAATACTGCAAAAATGATGAGGTTCCACCAACTTAAAACGGTTTGACCTGTTGAGATTAAATTTGGTATTTGATTGACTGTTTCCGGTGAAACAATGCCTTCCATTAGTGCAGGTAAATGTCCTGCTTCAGCCACTTTTAAAGGAGCAGAGCCGCTTATACCACCATGCCAAATCATCAAGCCCACATATCCCGCAGCTCCCACTAGTGGATAATTGATTTCAAAGCCTCTTTTTAGGGATGCTTCGGCAACTTTTCTAGCCATAATAGCTCCAAAAATGAGTCCCAGACCCCAGTTGAAAAAAGCTACAAGCATGGTAGTTATACTCACCAGTACAACGGCACTAGCTGTGGAGTGCACAAAGCCAGTAACATAGTCTGTAAATTTGCTTAGGGGTTTGCTTAAAACCAGTATGTGACCCAAAACCAGAATGAGCATCATTTGGTACCCAAAAACTAGCAGATCGTTGTTCCAGATACCCTTTTCCCAATACTTCAAGATGGAGCCCAGGTGGTTTTCTCCGGAAGTGTTTTGAGTAAAAATCAAGGCAAGTACAATCGTTAAAACAGTTAAAAAAACCGCAATCACAAAGGGTGAGGGCACAAATTTTTCAAAAACTTTTTCGAGGGTTTTGGTAAATGCCATTTTAATGAAAAATAAAAAGCGCAGGTATACTGCGCTTTAAAGTGTGTCGTTTTTTAGAAAGGCAAATCGTCGTGATCTTCCTCGTTTAAATCGTTGACAGGCTCAAAAGCATCTGCCGGTGGCATGGGAGGGATGTCTGTTGCGGTGTTTTCTTGTGCAACATTTTCAATACGCCATCCTTGAATTGAATTGAAGTATTTAGTCTCACCTTGAGGATTTACCCACTCGCGTCCCCTCAGATTAATACTAATTTTTACATTTTGACCCTCGGCATAATTGTTCAACAAATCGGTTTTATCCTGAACAAATTCAACCATGATATGTTGAGGGTATTGTTCTTCTGTAGTAACTACAATTTCTCTTTTTCTAAACCCATTGTTTCCAAAGGTTTGTGTTTCACCTATCATTTTAATTTTTCCTTGTACTTCCATTTTTTAAATTTTTGCGAGCAATACCTTCCATGCAGAAGGGATGTCTCCTTGTTGTAAATATGATTGTGCTAATTTATGAATTTCAATGGTATCTGAAGAACTTAAAACGGTTCTTACCGAAATATTTTTTGAAACAAATTGATTGATTTCTTCCTCAGAAGGAAGTTGCTCAATATTTCCAAGCATCCCTATATCATTCCCCGTTAATAGGGTGCTTGATTTTACTTCATTGGGTATTTGATCGATTCCAATTCCCAGAGATGTTAATGGCTTTGGCACTTCAAACATTCCTTTGTTTGAACGGCTGTACCAATTCCCTCCCATTCTGGCTACCGTATCAATTTTGTGCTGGTCAATGACCTGATTTTCATCCAAAATCGATTCATCAATATGAATTTTAAGAACCTCACAAATCACAAGGTTTCCTGCACCGCCTTCTTTTCCCAATTGGATGACCTCATTTACCTTACATTCAAACTGCACAGGGCTCTCAGCCACTCGCGGGGGTTTTACTTTTTCTGATGTGAGTTGTGTTAATCCTGCTTTGAGGAACTCGTTGGTACCTTTGGGGTATTCGGTTGAAGAGAGTGACATTTGTTGCACCATGTCAAAATTGACTATGTTGATAACCACTTCTTTGACCTCAAGTACATTTTCATATGTGTGTTTTGTAGTATTGTCTCGCCCGCGCCTTGCCGGCGAAAATATCAAAATGGGCGGGTTGGCACTAAACACATTAAAAAAACTAAAAGGGGATAAATTAATATTTCCCTTTTTATCAATGGTACTGGCAAAAGCAATGGGCCTGGGAGTTACAGCACCCAGCAGATAACCGTGCATTCTTCCAACAGAGAGGTCTTTGGGATCAAATGAAATCATAAAAGCAAAGGTAACGAAAGTGTGAAAAACCTAAAGAGATTGTGTCTATATTTTATGAACACAATTTGTTAGATAGAATTCTGTTATATTTAGCAGTTAATTCTTGTGTTTATGCAAAGTGAAAAAAATTATTTCAGGGTTGTTTTTGTTATTCTCTCTCTTATTTCAGTCAGTATAATTTTATGGAATACATACATTTTCTTTAATGAACTTAAAGAAAACGAGCGTATAAAAATGGAAGTGCTAAGCGCAGCTTATGCAGAAATACTTGGAGATGATGATTTGGAAGCAAGTGTTGCAGATCTCGCTTTTGAAATTATAAAGAGCAATAACAATACGCCTGTAATTATGCATAATTATGAATCAAATGATTATGATGTTATCAACATAGCTGAAGATCAGGTTGAAAATGAAAACAAGATTGAAGCTCT
The DNA here is from genome assembly GCA_024742935.1 of Flavobacteriaceae bacterium. Taxonomy (GTDB): domain Bacteria; phylum Bacteroidota; class Bacteroidia; order Flavobacteriales; family Flavobacteriaceae; genus Planktosalinus. The sequence goes on along the minus strand of JANSXN010000007.1, from coordinate 55,364 downwards.
TATAGAGCTTTTTAAAACACAATATGAGCCCATTGATGTAACCTATGGAGATGAAATTTATGCGACTATTTATTATGGAAACTCAACTATAATCAACAAACTTAAATATTACCCCGCTGCTATTATCATAATGATTTTACTCTTTGTGGGCGTGGTTTATTTCTTTTTCAGAACCCGAAAAGCAGCAGAACAAAACAGATTGTGGGCGGGTATGGCAAAAGAAACCGCACATCAAATTGGGACGCCTCTTTCATCCTTAATCGGTTGGACCGAAATATTAAAATCTGAACATATCAACCCTGAATATATCAGTGAGATGGAAAAGGATATTTTCAGGCTTCAAACCATAACAGATCGTTTTTCTAAAGTGGGTTCCCTGCCGGTTTTAAACAAAAAAGATGTGGTTTCTGAAACCATAAAATCCTTTGATTATCTGAAAGCACGCAGCTCAAAACTCATAGAATTTGAACTGGAAATTCCAGACGAGCCTATTTATGTGAAATTGAATAAGCAGTTGTACAGTTGGGCGATAGAAAATTTGGTTAAAAATGCCATTGATGCAATGAAGGGAAAGGGAAAAGTTACAATCTCCATACAAAAGAACACAAAATCAGTTTATATATTTATTGCTGATACCGGTAAGGGAATTCCCAAAAAGGACTTTAAAACCATATTCAAACCCGGTTACACAACCAAAAAAAGGGGATGGGGATTGGGACTTTCGCTTACAAGAAGAATTATAGAAGATTATCACAGCGGAAAAATAAAAGTAAAACAATCAGAAAAGGGAGTGGGCACAACCTTTCAAATTTCTTTGCGACTGGAGGAATAGGATTTAAAAATAGTCCTAAGGTTATCCGGAATTTGATAGGTTTTTTCGGTATTAAAATCAAAACATACAGCAACGTCCTTAGCCTCTATGCAGATTTCGCCTTGAGCGTTTAAAATAATATGTTCTAAGCTAAAGCTGCTGTTTTTAATAGAACCCACGCGCGATTTAATAGTAATTGTCCCCGGATAAAACAGAGATTTTTTAAAATCCACTTTTGAAGAAACCAGCATAGGGCCCCGGTTTGTTTCCTTGTAACTTTTGTAAAGCCCCGAAAGCTCCCAGATATTCACCCGCGCCGATTGTAAATACCTAATGATGTTGACATTGTTCACGTGTTCATAGACATCCAGGTCGCTCCAGACTATTCTCAATTCAATTTCCAGAGGAAAATCCTTTTCATTCATTACAAAGCGGCATTGATTTGTTTTGCAAGTGTTTGAAGTTCTTCTGTTGAAAGCGATACTTTTTTACTAAAATCCATATCACTCATCTGGTTTAACGGGATGAGGTGCACGTGCACGTGTGGAACTTCCAGACCAATAATGGCAACTCCAACCCGTTTGCATGAAACAGTTTTTTCAAGTGCTTTAGCGACTTTTCTGGAGAATTGCATCAGGTTTAAATAAGTGGTTTCGTCCAGGTCAAAAACCTTATCGACCTCTACTTTTGGAACACACAAGGTATGTCCTTTGGCGTTGGGATTGATGTCGAGAAAGGCAATGAAATGTTCGTCCTCAGTAACTTTATGGCAGGGGATTTCGCCGTTGATAATTTTTGTGAAGATTGTTGGCATATAAAAGAATTTATAAGCTAAAGATACTTAAAATTTAAATCACTTCATAAAAAACCCCCAGACAGGTTGAGGGTTTTTGAATCCTTTTGAAATAAAAATTAATCCCTTGAAATTTCAAGAATTTCAAACTTTACAGTTCCGTTTGGCACTTGAATTTCTGCAGTATCGCCTACTTTTTTACCGAGTAATCCTTTCCCGATGGGAGAATCTACTGATATTTTTCCTGCTTTGAGGTCTGCTTCGCTTTGAGCTACCAGCTTGTAGGTCATTTGGGCGTTGTTTGCCGTGTTTTTTATCTTAACAGTGGAGTGCACCAGTACTTTTGAAGTGTCCAGTTGTGACTCGTCAATCAATCGTGCATTGGCAACTATTTCTTCCATTTTAGAAATGCGCAGTTCCAGCATGCCCTGTGCTTCTTTTGCAGCATCATATTCTGCGTTTTCTGACAAGTCACCTTTATCGCGTGCATCGGCAATGGCTTGTGAGGCTCTAGGTCGCTCAACATCTCTTAAAAAATCCAGCTCATCCCTCAATTTTTTTAATCCTTCTGCTGTGTAATAAGATACTTTACTCATAACTTCATCGTTTTATAAAATATAAAGAATCCCGCCAACCTGAACTTATGTTCAACCGCGGGAACTAAAAAATCCCATTCGCGACGGGATTTAAATGCAAATATACTAAAAATTTAATTGTCCTTGATTTTATTGTAAATTGTCAACCTAATTTATTCTTATGAAAATTTTTGTTACTCTTGCTTTATTTTTGATTTTATTGTCTTGCAAATCAGACGATAATGTGAATCAAAACAATCCCTTTTTGATTGACCCGCTGGTGAATTTGCAACTGGATTTAAGCTTGCCACAGTACAATCCGCTTAATTTTCCCGGAAACAGTATTATCATCAATGCGCAGGGCATCAAAGGCATTGTTGTCTATAATATTGACAACAATCAGTATGTCGCACTTGACTTAACAGATCCCAACCACGCCCCAAACGATTGTTCCCGAATGACCATTGAAGGTATTGAGGCCACTTGCCCTTGTCCTGAAGATGAGAATAAATACAATATCATTACAGGACAACACACAACCCAACCAGATTTGTACCCCATGCAACGCTACAGAGCAGTGAGAAGTGGGAGTGTGGTTACTATTACTAATTAGAAAGACTAATTATCAAAAAATCCCCCTCACACATTCTTGAGGGGGAAATTTTATTCTATTTAAAACTTCAAAGTCACACCCGCCATAAAGTGAATACCTGCCTGTGGGTAATAGCCGGCGCCTTCAACTGTTGTTATGGTTCCCGGTTCTGAAAAGTCGTCGTCAAAGGTGAAAAAATACCCGTTTGACACATATTTTACATCAAAAATATTGTTGACCATCCCATTGAGTAAAATGGAAGAAAACACAGGAATGTCTTTGATCTCATATACAAGATTGAGGTCGTTGATAAAGAAACTGTCCAATTTTGAAGCCTCACTGTCGATATTGCCCATATACTGTTCCCCCACAAATTTAGTCAACCAGCCCACTTGAAAGTTTTCAAACGGTTGGTAAATCAGCATACTGTTGGCTACCACATTGGGTGAAAACGAAATGTTGGTCGTGCCCAGGTTCACCAGTTCGCCATCTTTTGAAGCAATAAAATTGCGGTTTTTGTTTTGACTTAAAGAGAAATTTGGCATCCAGCGCAACTGATTATTCAAGCGGATCTCTGCCTCTACTTCAATCCCCAGGCGGTAACTTTCACCACTGGTAGTGCGCAAGGGGGCCCCCACATCATTCAACTCGCCCGAAAGCACCAATTGGTCTTTGTAGTCCATATAAAACAGGTTGGTGTTAAAGTTGACTCTTTCTGAAGAAAATCGCCAGCCCAATTCAAAGTCGTCGAGTTTCTCCGGTGTGTTGATTCCTCCTTCAAAATCGTTTCTGGTGGGTTCACGATGTGCTCTTCCGTAAGACAAATAAAACTGGTTGCTCGTGTTAAGCTGGTAACTCAAACCGGCTTTTGGGTTGAAAAAACTATAGCTTTCATCCACGTCAATCACAGCTGTGTCTGAGGTAATCCCGCCGGTTTTATAGTTGATAAACCTCCCTTGTAAATCACCATAAGCCTGCCATTGGTCATTGATTTTATAGGTGGCTTTTGAGAACACGGTAAACTCACGTTTGGTTGCATCGCTGAAGTAATAATTATCCCTTATTTCTGAACCAGCTGCATATTGTGCCCAGATGATTTCGCCAAAGTGATCACCTTCATACAAACTGTAAAACAGCCCCGAAGTCACTTCCAGATTGTTTTTTTTGTAAGTGGCATTGGCATTGAGAACATAATAGTCATTGTCGAGCCAGCGACGGCGAATGAGGTCCATTTCATCAACAATTTCGCCTTCCACTTCAATGGGTTCGAGACCATAAAAATTAAAGGGATCATCTTCCCGGTATTGTTCAAAAAAGCCTCTGCCATAGGTGTAATTTAAACCAATGTTAGTTGACCAGTAATTGTTCCAGCGCTGATTCCAGTGGAGTTGGTAGTGGTCTTGCTTGTAGTCATCCACCTCATTGTCATAAAATTTCATATTCCCATTGGCATCAAAATACATCCCGGCAGGGTTGAATGTTCTGTCTTCTTCGAGGGTTTCGGCATCAATGCCAAACCAGCTTTGATACGTCACCTCGTGTCCGCCAAATGCGATGGCTTTAATCAAGGTATTATCACCTACATAGGAGCCTTGAAGAAAATAGGACTTCAAATCAGATGATGCCCGGTCGATATACCCATCTGAAGCGATGGCAGAAAGTCTTCCGGCGATTTCTATATGGTCATTGAGTAAGCCTGTGGTGAATTTGACGTTGTGTCTGCGTGTGTTAAAGCTACCGAAAGAGTTAGAAATTTCACCGCCGGCCTCTTTGGAAACCGCATCGGTTAATAAGTTTAAACTGGCACCAAAAGCGCCTGAGCCATTAGTGGAGCTTCCCACACCGCGCTGCAACTGCAGATTTTCAATGGAGGAAGCAAAATCGGGCAGGTTGACCCAAAAGGAGCCTTGACTTTCAGAATCGTTGAAAGGAATTCCGTTTAGCGTCACATTTACGCGTGAAGCGTCACTACCTCTCACACGAATGTATGTATAGCCCACGCCGGCACCGGCATCGCTGGTACTTACCACAGAAGGTAAATAGTTGAGCAAAATAGGGATGTCTTGTCCTAAGTTGCGTTTCTCTAATTCTTCCTTGTCAAGATTGGAGTGAGTAATGGGCGAATCTGCATCGACCCTAACTGATTTTACCAGTACTTCGTCCAGCATTTCGGGTTTCGTGATGGTGTCGTTTTCCTGCTGGGCGAGTAGTGGGGCAGTGGTAATCACTGTTATACAACCTATTAAAAGTGAGCTCCTGAATAAGGAGTTTTGATGACGAGATCCCCACCTGCGTGGGGATAAGGATAAAGTTTTCATTCGTAAAGTTTTTTTACGAATAAAAGGGGCATTATTCTTTGGTTAATAATGGTTTAAAAAACTGCATAAAAAAACCCTGAATAAGACGCTCGAGCCGAATTATAAAGGGGGTTCACACACAGTTGAAGCACGTTGCTTCTGTCCCTTGGCAGCATTACCCGCCCAGGTTCATTGGGTATAATCTCAGCCTTTTTAGTGATTGGTTAATAGTTATTGGTTAAAAGTTGATCAACTCATCACTAAATCAGCACCCCTTTGAGATGGTGCAAAGTTACTAGATATTAATTAATTTTTGGTGGTTTTCTGTTTGCTTTTTTTAGAGCGTTGTTCTTTTTTGATTTCAGACGTTTTTCTATGGCTCCTTTTGAGGGTTTGGATTTCTTTCTCGGTTTTCTCACTTTGAGGTTTTCTTTGATTACCTCCAAAAAGCGTTCAATGACTATGGATTTATTTCTATGCTGGCTGCGACTTTCGCTACAGCTTAAAATCAGGATGCCTTCTTTGGTTAAACGCGAAGCTAGTTTTTCCTGAAGTCTTGTTTTTTCATCCTCTGAAAGCCCCTGCGAATTTTGTAAGTCAAAACTCAGCTCAATCCTTGACGACACTTTATTGACGTGTTGCCCGCCGGCACCGCTACTGCGGGTGGCTTTAAAGGTGAGTTCATTGAGGAGGGTTTCTTGATTCATTATATTACCTGATGTGTTTCCTTAAGCAAATCATTCACCGTTTTCACCGGGTTGAAAGTGCTTAAAGGTACTTCCACAAAAAGGGTGTTCCAGTGAGCCATCGCTCCGTTCCAAAGACCGGGAAGTTCCAGTGCTTTAATGGTTTTTCCCTGATGACTTTTATGGGATATAAACCCTGAATTGGGATTTACATAGCGTGTTAAATCAAACTTTTCTCCCTTGTAATTTTTAAGTCCGCATACCAAATCAACGGGATTAAAATGTGTGGCTTCCTTGACAATATTCATTTGATGGGTGTCTGATGTGTCAACCTGTGAGAGTTCGACAATTTGTAGCGAGATGCTGCCATCAGGCCTTTGAACCCAAAAGGGGCCACCACCGGGAGCACCGGTATTTTGTACCATGCCGCAAACGCGAATGGGCCTGTTCAATAGATTTTTTGCTGCTTCCAGGTTTTCCGGTAGGTTTTTGATATTGAGTTCTGAGGCCATAAATCCGCGGGCGTCTCTCAAAAGTGTTTGCTCATTTGGAAATTTATCGATGGTTTTTAAGAGCTTGAAAGCTTTGGACTGGACTTCCATTAATTTTCCGGCAAGGATTTTTTTGTGTCGGGCAATTTCTTCGACCTTGCTTTCAATGACGACATTGTCTATGTTTTTAATAAAGACCAAATCTGCATCAATATCGTTGAGGTTTTCAATCAACGCACCATGACCGGCTGGGCGGAAGTGAAAGTTCTTGTCCCCATCTCTAAAAGGCTTATTATTTAGGGTAACGGCAATGGTATCTGTACTTGATTTTTGAAAGGAATAAGAGATGTTGAAAGTGCATTTTGCTTTTCGTTCCACACGGTTTTTTACGTTGATAAATTCTTTTTTAAAGTCTTCTACAAATTGCTCTGAAAATGTAAAGTGCAGGTACGCCTGACTCTGGCTTGTGGCATAGTGGCCGGCTTCCAGCAATTGCTCTTCAAAAGCCGTTGCCGTGTTTTTATTATAACGGTGAAAAGGAATGAGCCCCTTTGGCAAATTGCTGTAGTTCAATCCTTCTTCTTCAAGTAGTGTTTTAACCAATAAATGTGTGCGCTTTCCTTTTTTATAAAACTTATAATCTGGAAATCGTTTTCTAATTTTTTTACGAAGTTTTTTGATAAATGCAAAATGAGGTAAGCCTTTTAGAAACTCCTGAAGCATTTGAGGGTCATTTTCCTTGAGATACGCATTGAATTTTTGTTCGTCAGGATTGTAAGTGTCCACAAAATGGTGTAAATGCTCAAACATTCTGGTGGCCGCACCAGATGCCGGTACAAATTTTACTATAGTGTTTGTATTTTGATTTTTTTCATATAAAGCAACTAAGTCATTTTGTTGTTCTATTGAAAAAGTAAGAATCCCATTGTTATGTGTTGCTGCACTTATGAGATGTGTGAAAGGGATGCCCTTTTCAAATTGTTGTAAATCGCCCAGCACTTTTTCTGGAGTGAGGTGGTGTGCTTTGATTTGTTCTATTTCTCTTTTGCTAAACTTCATTTGGGATTCTTTAAAGCATTTTCAAGGATTGTTTTTGCAGTCTCGAGTCGTTTTGAATACGCTCCTTTTAAAGTTATATATGAAATATTCTTAATTTTAAGGGCTTCTTCAAAAATCTGAAACATCGCTTCCCTATCATTGGGTTTGTCTCTCAAATCATCGGCTTCCCAGGGAATATCAATATATAGTAAAAAATAGATATCATAGGTTCTGCTAGTGACTTCTTTTTCTATTTCAGGCGGGCAGTAACCGTTATAATACACTTCAGAATAGACTTTGAGTTGTAACAGATTTGTGTCGTAAAATACTACTTTATTAGCACATATTTCGGCGAAAGCCTCATTTTTCATTTGGCCTTGAGCGATGGGAATCAAATCTTCTTTTTTACAGGTTTCTTTGGAAATATCCCATTTTTTCTGAAGGTATTCCCGCATGTATTCTGCTGCCCAAGTGGTATTGAAATGAACAGCAAGGTCATTTGCAAGCGTTGTTTTTCCTGTTGACTCGGGTCCGAAAAAAACAACCTTTAAGAGGTCTTTGCCTGAAGGTTTGGGTTGTTGATTATTTTTCTCCATTCCATATAACCGTAAATGGCTATGATTGTAAAAATTAAATATTGCAAGGATGTAAAGGTATAACCTTTGTACAAATATAAGGGAACCGAAATGAGATCTCCGGCAATCCAAAAGAGCCAGTTTTCAATTTTCTTTTTGGCCATGAGCCACATTCCCACAAAAAATATGGCTGTTGTGAAGGTGTCCACAATGGCAACCCAGTCATTCCATTTGTCAAATATTTGGTACACAAAATAGACAAATAGGAGCGTGGCAATAAACAGGACAACGCTCAGGATTTTTTCTTTTTTTGTACTGTAAGTAATGGGAGTTAAATGCCTTGAATCTACTTTTCGGGTCCAGATGTACCAGCCAAAAATACTCATGGAAAAGTAATAGCCATTGATTAGCATATCACCAATGAGTTCCCACTGATAAAGCAAATAGACAAAAATCAATGTGCTTATGATGCCTGTGGGAAAGACCAGAATATTGTCTTTTTTGGCAAACCAAACTGATAGTAAACCAAAAACCACGGCATTAATTTCCAATATAATGTAGGATGTAGGATAGGCCTCATATTGCCCAAACAACCAATCAAAAATGAGGAACATAGTCGCTGCGGTTTGATTTTACAATCTTGATATAAAGCACTCCTCTTTCAACCGCTTCCAGTACTATTTTCATTTCAGAATTTAGCACGTTCATCACGCTGTCATAATCGCCATAAATTTGAGTGCTCAGCGGATTTTCAAGAGTTTTTAATCCCGAGTTTCTCAGCTTTTTTATAAAATCGATGATGGGTTGCTCATAACTATCCTGAAGGGGAGAAAGTGTTAATTCTACTGATATGTCCATAGTTTTAATCTTTTATAAATTTTTAAAATTCCAAGCACCAAATTCCAAATTTGAATTCATCAGACTCACTAACTCACAAACTAATTGTCATAAACGTGCAACTTGGCTCCCATGCCATAATTGTTGTAACCTTTTTTGAGTAATTCTGAATTGGGGTTGTAATTAAAATCAAAGGGTTGCCATTTTTTATCGTTAAAAAAGATGCGCCTTACCAAGGTTTTTTGACCTGAAATCTGATTAGTAAGAGGCAGTAAAGGCCTGAAAGAAATGGCGATTCTTTCAATTCCTCTGGGGGTTTCATATTCGTTATAGGTTTTGGTTTGAACAAGGTTTCCCTCAGGGTCTGTGGGGCCTAAAACCTGAATGGAAACAAAGAGTCCGTTTTCAGGAATAAAAACATTGTTTTTAAGTACGTCCAATTCATACACCTCTTTTTTTTCTTGTTCGGTGACATTGAAAACCACATTTCCATAGGAAATTTCTCTTCCGGGCAGGCCCATGTCATTTTCATAAAATTTCACTCGCATTAAGGTAGAAAATTTTCTGGCTTGCAAAACCTTTCCGGCTACTTCTTCTTTAATGTTGATGGGAAGTAAAAGGGTGGTTATTTGTGTGGGTTTGTTGTCATACTTTGTAAAAAGAACCGCCATTTCGCTTTCAACAGTTTGCAGCCAGGAGGTATGATAGCTGGAATGGGTGATGGGTTTGAGTTCACGTTTTTTATATTTTCCATCTCTAGTGGCGGTGATAACAACTTCTTTTAACTGGTCAATTTCTGGTTGCAAAGCATATTCTTCTTTTATCTCTGAAGTGAGTATAGTTTGGTCTTTATAGCCCAAAGCTGAAATAAAGAGGGTGTCAATTTCAGGATATCTTTTTTTCTGATAGAGGAATTCGCCATTTGCATTTGCGTGTGTTCCCAGACCATTTCCAAATGATATGGTTACAAATGAGACAGGTTCTTTTGTGTCACTATCATAAAACTTCACCATTTGCCCTGAAGCAAAAAAGCTTGATAATATAAATGTTATTGAAATTAGTAAGTTTTTCATAATCTATGGTTATAGTTCTCTTTTTCAAAAGCAGTACCAATAACAGCCAAGGTAGCACCTGCTTCATAAACCTGTTGTAATTCTTTTTCAGATTGAATACCTCCACCCACAATTAGCGGGATGTTTATTGCCTTACTTACAGCAAGTATAATTTCATTGGATACACGGTTTTTTGCACCGCTTCCGGCTTCCAAATAGATGAGTTTTTTACCCATATATTGTCCTGCAAGCGCTGTATGAACGATGGTCTTTATATCATTTTGTGATATGGGGCTTGTATTGCTTACGCGAGCTACGGCACTTTGTTTTCCCCCATCAATTAGTAAATATCCTGTGGGAATGATTTCTATGGTGCTTTCTTTTAAAACGGCTACAGATTTTATTTGTTGTTTGATTAAGTATTCGGGATTGTTGCCGGAAAGTAAGCTTAAGAATAAGATACCGTCAGCTTCTTTTGAAATATGGTCAGCATCACCCGGAAAAAGAAAAACGGGGAGTTGTGTTGCTTTTTTTAGAGCTGTGACAGTTTCTTCGGTTTGTAATTTTGTTGTTGTGCTTCCGCCAACAAAAAGATGGGTGGTGCTTTGGGGTATTTTTGAGAGAAAATTTTCAAGAGTTTTTGTGTCAAATTTTTCAGGATCAATGAGAATCGCAAGCATTTTTTGCTTTTGTGTAAACGCGCTAAAAATTGAAGGATAGTAGTGATTCATGAATTTCTTTTTAGCAAAGCGCATAGGCGCAGGTGAATCCTTCAAATTCAAAAAAGTGAACCAAATAAGAATTTGTTTTTCCTTTAAAGATGATGTCTGCTTTGGTTTGTAGGTCTTCAAACTGGAATTCTTTTACGTCAATATGATGCAGAAAACTCACACCCGGGTTTGCATAGAGTTTGTAAAGAGCTTCTTTGGCACACCATACGATGGTTAATTTTTGAATCACTGCATCAACATTAGCAAGTGTTCTATATTCTTTTAACGGGGTAAATTTATTGGCGATGCGCAATATTTTATCGCGTTGTTTTTCGACATCAATGCCCACTTCATTTTTACTGATTATAATGCCTGAAAACTCATGAGAATGTGTTATTGAAATGCAAGTATCGTTTTTTAAATCGGGTTTTCCGTTTTCGTTATAAACTAAATCATGGTCTGTATAACCGGCTTCTTTTAGTAAGTGCCGCACGCTCAAAAAACCCCTTTTATGAATATCTGAAAGCATTTTTGAGATGCGGGATGTGCTGTTTTCTGTTAGTGAAATTCCTTGGAGGAGTTCGTTAAAAGACTCTTCAATCTTCCAAATGAGAACTTTAGTTTCTGTATTTACTGTTATAGTTTTGTAAAGAGGCATGACTTTTACTAGATAATCTGTATTTTTGTATTCGAAAAAAATTGCTTAATACAAATATAACATTATGAGTACTAAAACTGTGCCTTATACGGCTTATAAAGTAAAAGATATTTCTCTGGCTGCCTGGGGAAGAAAAGAAATTGAACTCGCTGAAGCAGAAATGCCCGGCTTAATGTCTTTGAGAGAAGAGTTTAAAAACGAGCAACCCTTAAAAGGTGCCCGCATTGCCGGATGTTTACACATGACGATTCAAACAGCGGTTTTGATTGAAACGCTAACGGCACTTGGAGCAGAGGTTACCTGGAGCTCGTGCAACATTTTCTCTACTCAGGATCAAGCAGCAGCAGCGATTGCGGCAGCAGGAATTCCGGTTTATGCCTGGAAAGGAATGACAGAAGAGGAATTTAACTGGTGCATTGAGCAAACCTTGTTTTTTGGGGAAGACCGCAAGCCACTTAATATGATTTTGGATGATGGTGGTGACTTGACTAATATGGTTTTAGACAAATATCCGGAACTTGCTTCTGGTATCAAAGGACTGTCTGAAGAAACGACTACCGGGGTTCACCGACTGTATGAAAGAATGAAAAACGGAACCTTACCAATGCCTGCTATTAATGTAAACGATAGTGTGACCAAGTCTAAGTTTGATAACAAATATGGCTGTCGCGAAAGCGCTGTGGACGCAGTGAGACGTGCAACAGACACCATGCTAGCGGGAAAACGAGTGGTGATTTGTGGTTATGGTGATGTGGGTAAAGGAACTGCTGCCTCTTTTAAAGGAGCAGGCTCAATTGTTACCGTTACTGAAATTGACCCCATTTGTGCGCTTCAAGCAGCGATGGACGGGTTTGAAGTTAAAAGACTGGATACAGTAATAGGAAATGCTGACATAGTTTGTACAGCTACCGGAAATAAAGATATCATTGAGGAACGTCACTTTAGAGGGATGCGTGATAAAGCCATTGTTTGTAACATTGGTCATTTTGATAATGAGATTGATATGGCCTGGTTGAACAAAAACTATGGAAATACCAAAGACGAAATCAAACCACAGGTAGATAAATACACTATTGATGGAAAAGACATTATCGTTCTTGCTGAAGGTCGTTTGGTAAACTTAGGATGTGCTACCGGACACCCCAGTTTTGTGATGAGTAATTCATTTACAAACCAGACACTGGCTCAGATTGAGCTTTGGAAAAACACAGATCAGTATGAAAATAAAGTGTATGTGTTACCAAAGCATCTTGATGAGAAAGTTGCAAAACTGCATTTAGAGCGTATTGGTGTAGAGTTGGAAACTTTAAGAGAAGATCAAGCAGAATATATTGGTGTAACTGTAGAAGGACCGTTTAAGCCTGAGTATTACAGATATTAATCATACAAAATATTTCTTAATCAAACCTCGCTACTTCTAGTGAGGTTTTTTTTTGGAAAAGCTTAAGCTCTTAGAGAAAAAATCAAGCATTAATTTAACAATTTAATAAAGAATGGGTGAATGAGTAAAGTGTTTTATTTTAGATATTTGAATGTTAATTCACAAGTTTGAAAAGACAACAATTTAGTACCATTTAAATATTAATAAAAACATTAGGATGAACAATTTTTTAAAACTTTCGATTATTTCTCTTACTTTATTTTTAGCCGCTTGTCAGGGAAAACCCAATGAAGAAAGCTCAGAAACCAAAGAAATTACAAAAACCGGTAGTATAAGTGAAGAAGTATTGGAGTTTTCGATTACTGGAAACCATGCTGAAGACAATTCAACATTGCTTCGAGTGGCTTTTATTGGCGATGGTGAACCAAAACCCTGTGCTGAATTTCCTCATACAAATGCTGCTGTTGAACAAATCAATTTACTTTTGGAATCTCAACCCATCGATTTTGTTATCGGTGTTGGTGATGTTGCCCATAAAGGAACAGAAATACAATATGAAGCGGCAACTGAGGTATTTCAAAAATTAAAAGTTCCCTTTTATCCCATTATGGGTAACGAGGAATATGGTAGCACAGTAGAGCGCTACCTTGAGTTTGCCCAACAATGGAACAGCGATATTAAAAATAAAAGCTATGTGATTAACCATGATAAACTTGCATTTGTATTTGCTTCACCAGATCACGGTCGTGAGTTTGACGACAGCGGCGCCAGTTGGATTCTTGAACAAATTAAGCGCTTAGCACCAAAACCAGTTGTTTTAGTGGTACATGGAGCACAACAGGGTGTTTATGAGGAAAACCCTGAAAAGGGCATCAGCAACCAACTATTCATTAATCAAGTTATTCCACAAGCGAATCTTGCCGCAGTTATTTCCGGTGATTTACACATGGATATGGAAAGGGTGAACCACTCCAAAAAAATTGATCACACGCACTACCTTCATATTCCAGGCCTGGAACGAACTAAAATTCCTGATGAATCCAACCATACCCCAATGTTCAGAGTAATGACAATAACAAAAGATGGGAATGTGAATGTTGAAACGTATGCGACTGGCGAAAACACTCCACGAGCAGAACTTGCATATTCATTTGTACTTGATTTATAAAAAGAGAAGCAATTAAGTACAAACGATTGGATAATTATACTAACTATACTGAGTATAAATTATATAAATAAAAAACACCTGCAAATTTTTAATAATGCAGGCGTTTTTATATAATGGATTCTATTTTATTGGCTGAGGCCTAATTTAGCTAAATCATAAAAATAAAAATTTCTTTCATCGTTCATTGCAACAAACAAACCGTTTTTAAATGTGTCGTTTAAGGGTATGGTAACCACTTCACAGCCGTCTGTTTGCTTTGTGTTTAAGTTGATTTCTTTTATAAAACTATTGTCTTTTCTGGAAAATATATTGAATGTTTCTGCTTGCTGATTTGAGACAATAATATAACCCTCACCATTTTCGTAAGCAGCAATTGCAATTCCTTCATTGTCTCTTTTAAAAGTTTCGCCACCAAAACAAGCCAATTCTTCATCACCCTTAGAAGGTTCTGCGTAGTATTTACGCACGCAATGCGTCTCGTCAGAATAATAAATGTAGCCTAATTCATCATCAACAGCTATGGCTTCAATTTCTTTTTTACCGCTGAATTTCCCAAATTTCCTTACTAAATTTAAAGAGACACCTGAACTGTCTGACAGAACTTCAAACTGATGTAAATAGCCTGTCTCCGGGCCATTTTTTCTACCTACAACAACATACAAAATTGAGTCTGTTTGAGATTGATAAAAGCTTATACCCATAGGTAAATCAAACTCTGGTTGTGTCTCTCCCTCAAAAACCGGAAACCCCCCGTTATCAAGTGGTATCATATCCGGAACAGAAAATAATCGTATTTGTTTTCGTTCCCTTTCGGTAAAAGCCATTACATCAATTTTTGTAGAGTCATTAATTTTAAAATCATATCTAATATCGACATTATTAGGCCTTTTTAGTCCTCTTATGGTTTTATCTTCTAAAACCTTTCCGTCAAGATCAAAGGCATAAATAGCTCCGTTAGTATCTTTGTCTGTTCCAAAAACAATACTCATTGACGGATTTTCTTTATTGACCCAAATCGCCGGGTCATCTGTATCATGCAAAGCGGTTTCTGTTATTATATCAGGTGGTGTACCCGGAAGTTTTTGTTCACAAGAAAAAAACAGAACAGACAATAGTGTTAATAAAAGTGGTTTCATTTGTAAAAAGTTAAAGGTTAAAATCAACGAAAGGGCACAGATTTGTGCCCTTAAGTAAAATAACTAACAAAATAAATTAAAAAAGATCATATTTCAATCCAAAGGTTAAGCGTCTGTCATAAAACTCAACTTGTTGAGTTCTTTCTTTAATACCTTGGTAATATCTTAAGGGCTGGTTGGTGATGTTGTTCAGGTCAGCATAGATTCTTAAGTTTTTAGTGAAGGCATAAGTGATATTAAAATCCAGGAAGAATTGTTGGTCATAATATCTGTCTTCAAACTCATTTCCGCCCAGCTCATCTATGTAGGCATCAGAAAAATTTCCGGATATTCTGGCACTAAATTTACCATCAGCATAAGATAAAGAACCGTTAAACATATTGGGTGATGCTCCCGGTAATTCTAAATCTCCTCTTTCATCACCATCTTCGTTTCTAATACCGTTTGCTTCAGAAGTTAAATAGGTATAATTTAAAAATATTCCAAAATTTTTACCAATGCCAGGTATAAAATCCAATTGTCTTTGGAATGAAACTTCAGCTCCGGCTACATAGGCATCGTCTCCATTTTGAGGTTGAAATGTTCTGAAACCGGCATTGGGTTGTCCTGCGGCCACTTCACCAATTTGAGTATAAATAAAGTCATTAATTCTTTTGTAAAACACACCAGCAGACAGTAATCCAATTGAGTTAAAGTAATGCTCAGCCATAATGTCAAAGTTCATTGATGTGGTGGGGTCCAAATCAGAGTTGCCTAAAACTATTTCTTCGTCTTCAAGTAAAATGTCAACTGAGGGCACTAGATCTACATAATTAGGTCTGGCAATAGTGTTTGTCCAGGCAAATCTTAAAACAGTTTTATCTGTTACATCATATTTAAAATGAACGCCCGGCAAAATGTTTGTATAAGAACTCTCATCTGTTATTTGCCCAATGAGTTCTTCTTCTTCCAAAATTTCATTACCTGTTGCGGTTATTTTTGTAGCTTCTAGTCTAACTCCTGCTAATACACTAAATTTTTCTGAAAGCTTTTGATTTGCCATAATATACCCCGCAAAAACATCTTCACTAACATCATAATTGGCTCTCAAGTATTCATCAGGAATGTCTTCAGAATCAAACAAATTTGAGTTGCTTAAATCCAGCCCTCCAAGAAATCTTGGATCCATAAAAAAGCCTGCTGCATATTGTGATCCTGCAAGAAAGTCAGGGTCTGTATAGTCTCTTAATGGTACATTACCCAGGTTTCCAAATGCTTGAGGATTTTCAGCTGTTGGTTCATATTCAAAGAAATTATTGTCCCTGAATTTATTTTTTAATTTCATTCTAGCCCCAAACTTTAAGGTTCCGTCTCCTTGACCAAAAAAGTCTGCAGGTAAAGTAAAGTTAACCATTCCGTTAAAATCTTCCTCTTCAGTTAACCCATATTGTTCTGAAATTGCATTTAAGTTGAACTGGTCTGGGGTGAGTTCTCCCGGATTTGAAGGTGTAAAGAATGGAAATTCCGGGTCAGAAAAATCACCTATAAGCGAAACTCCACCTCTTTGATACTGAGCATATCGCTCATTAGGCCTTTCTTCAGAGGCTTTAGCATATGAAAAAAGCCAGTCAATCTGTAAATTGTTCACTAAATGTTCACCATTCAAGGTATAGTTTTGCATACGTTGGTCTTCCAAACGAGTGTTTTGTATTCTTCCACCATCAATCCCTCCTTTGGTTTGCCTTCTTATTCTTCCCTCATAACCTATAATATTTTCTGTGCCCTCTGCAAATACAGGCTCAATGTTATCATATCTTAAGCGCAGCCTGTTTTCACGGTCGTCTCTCCAGTTGTACATAGATTTAAAGAAAATGGTATTGTTCTCATCAAATGAATAATCAAAATTTGCCGAGAAGCTTCTTCTTATGCGTTGAACAAGGTAAACCCTGATGTCACTTTCTTCAACATAGGGATTTACAGTAATATCTTCACCAGTTAGCGGGCTCTCTGCTTCATTTGCCCATACTGCTTCCACATTGTCTGAGCCAAAATCATTGTCATTTATGGAAGCTGAAACCATCCATCCAAATTTTTTGTTTTTTGACTTGTCACCAATTAAAAAAGAGCCATTTAAAATTCTTTTATCAGTAATAAAGTTTATTCCTGAGCCCACTGTAGCAGACAGCCTGAAACTTTGAGGCGAGGATCGAGTAATTAGATTTACTGAGCCACCAAGCGCATCACCATCCATATCTGGAGTTACCGCTTTATTAACTTCAATGGTTTGAATCATATCTGATGGAATTAAGTCCATCTGTACATTTCTATTATCGCCCTCTGCAGAGGGAACTCTGCTTCCATTAAGAGTAACAGAATTGAGTTCTGGCGCTAGACCTCTTACAATAATATTTCTTGCTTCCCCTTGATCTACCTGCATGGTGATACCGGGAATTCGTTTCATTGCATCCCCTATATTGGCATCGGGAAATTTACCAATTTGATCTGTAGAAACTATATTGGTAATATTTGATTTGTTTTTTTGAGTATTTAATGCTCTGGCTTGACCACTTAAAGTATAACCTATAATTTCAACAGCATCCAGTTCTTCTGCGTTTTCTTTTAAAACAAAATTTGCAGTAGTTGTTTGACCAGATACTACTGATACTTCTATGATGTTGTCATCAAAACCCAGGTATTTTACTGTTAAGTTATATGTACCTTCAGGGACATTAAGAATTAAAAATTCGCCATCAACATCAGATATGGATCCTTTTCTAAGGTCTTCAATTAAGACATTTGCTCCGGGAACATAAATGTTATTAGCGTCTGTTATAACTCCTCTGATGTTACCCGTTTGTGAAACGGCAGCATAAAATGAGAAAAAAAGCAATGTAAATAGGTAGTGTGTTTTCATGTTCAGTTAGTTTTTTCAAACTTACTGTATTCTAACACGTTCGAGGTTTAAAGAACAATAACCTTAGGTTAATTTATGTTTAAAATTTATTACAAAACACTCAACATTACATTAAATTAACACTAACGAAATGATTTCTAAATATATTTTTATTAACTACTTATATTTGGTTAATGAATAGAGTTGAAATTTAAAGACTCGTGTTTTAATTCTTCCAAATTTGAATTTTTACAATTATTTAAAAGAGAGTATTGTAAAAAATAAAACCCCCTTCAAAAGAAATTGAAGGGGGTTTGTTTTTAATAAGAGAATATATCAATTCATCGCAAGCATACAATCTCTGTAATTTGCAACACCTTGGTTTAGCAACGCAAGGCCTTCTTGTTTGGTGGCTGTTGGATCAATCTTTATTTCTTGACCGTCTGGTGTGTAAACAATATAGAAACCATCTTCGAAAGAAGAGAGTTTAATTACTTCCCCATCTGCTTTAATGGCAGACCAGGATTTTTCTTCCGGGTTGTAAATCATCTTTAAAGATTGTCCTTTGTCAATACCATCAATGACATTGATTTGAAGGTGATTTTTTGTAGCAATCATTTTATAAGTATTTCCATCTCTTTCAACAATTTGTGTTTCAATATCGCCTTCATTCATAGCGATGGGGTTTGAACCAGACCAAAACTCAATAACATTGAAAATAATGACATCTCCAATAAAGAATAAGCCATAAACAGGCACGATGTTTAAAGCCCAAAAGATGAGGTTGTCTAAAAATTTATTGCTAGTCAATCCATCATTCCAATCTCTCAAGCTGTTAAAAGCACTGAATGAACCTAAGCAGCTTGTAAATAAAATAGTGCTCGAAAGCGCTGCGCAAATCATTAATTTTTTCATATCGGTTTTATTTAAAAGTTAGAGTATGAATTTACAATTAATTTTTTTGAAAAAAAGAAAGCCTTTCAAAAATATTGAAAGGCTTTTAAAATGAATTTATGTAAAAAACTATGCTTCGAACGGTTCAATTGAAACGAACGATTTATTGTCTTTTCTTTTTGAAAATTTAACTAATCCATCCACTTTAGCGTGAAGGGTGTGGTCTTTTCCGGCATATACATTCTCACCTGGATTGTGGGTATAGCCTCTTTGTCTTACGATGATGTTTCCTGCAACAGCTGCTTGTCCACCAAAAATCTTAACACCTAAGCGTTTTGATTCTGATTCTCTACCGTTTTTGGAACTACCAACTCCTTTTTTGTGTGCCATTGTATTGTGGTTTTAATTTTTATCTATTTACTTAAGGCGTCTATCAATTCAGCTTTTTTAAGAGCAGAATATCCCTCAAGGCCTCTCTCTTTTGCCAAGTCTTTTAATTGAGCAACAGTTAAGCTGCTTAAATCTTCTGAAACAGCTTTTGCTTTAGGAGCTTCTTTTTTTACAGTTTCTTTCTTTTCAGCCTTAGGAGCTGCTTTAGGGGCTTCTTCTTTTTTAGCCGCTTTTTTGGCTCCGGAAGCAAGAATACTTTCGATTACAATTTCAGAAAGATATTGACGGTGTCCATTCTTTTTCTGGTAACCTTTACGTCTTTTCTTTTTGAAAACGATTACTTTGTCACCTTTAAGGTGTCTGGTAATTTTTGCTCCTACCTGAGCTCCTTCTATAGCCGGGGCGCCAAGAGTGATGTTGTCACCATCTCCTATAAGGAGAACATTGTCAAAAGAAACAGACGTTCCTTCTTCCTCAGACAAACGGTGAACAAACACTTTTTGGTCTTTTGCAACTTTAAATTGCTGCCCTGCTATCTCTACAATTGCGTACATAGCTTGTTTTTGTTGATTAAAACTTAATTATACCTTAGAATTTTGCTCTAAAGCGGGCGCAAATATACATCTAAAAAATGAATATACAAATGGCTAACTATCACTTTTTAGTGTCGTTTTATTTTTGATGTTGGTTCCAGGAGTCTTTCAACAGCTGCATAAATGCCAATGTGAGCACAAAAGAGGTCGCTAATCCCATAATGAGGACTGAGACAATTAGCACAAAGGGACCGTTACTCAAGTTGATATCCCAATTTTCAATAATTGTGTTTGCAAAGGAGGGTTCAATGTGGTACATATAAATTGCCATTGCAATTCCAAAGAGAACAGAAGCTAAAAAACCACTTAACAATCCCACCTGAAATCCTTTTTCATATTTAAAGGTTTTGTGAGTTTTTTTGTAATTTGTGATGGCTAAATAAATTCCAAACCCAAAAATTACAGCGTTAAAGGCACTTAAAACAGTGAGGGTATGTAAATTCAAAAGGCGCAGAATTAAAAAGTAGGCAATTAATAAAAATGTTATTAAAAAACCATGCTTAATATATTGTTTTGTCATAATATTTAGATTTAGTTAGTATTATTCTTCCCTAATATCGTAAAAAATGTATTTAACTAAGATTAAAACCTTGTTAATTTTTAGAGCTTTATCCATAAAAATGATACTAAACCCTATATTTGTGGAGTAAGAATTGTGTAACAAACATCCACTTTCACATACTAATGAATAACATATTAAATTAATTTTAATGACTATGAAAAAAAATCTTTTTACCATAGTGCTTCTTCTTTTTGTATTCACCACAGTTAATGCTCAAGAAGTTGCATTTGAAGAGTACACACTTGATAACGGTTTGCACGTTATTTTACATCAGGACAATACTGCACCAGTTGCTATAACCTCGGTTATGTATCAAGTGGGAGCTAAAGACGAAAATCCTGATCGCACCGGTTTTGCACATTTTTTTGAACACCTCCTGTTTGAGGGCACTAAGAATATTGAAAGAGGTGAATGGTTTAAAATAGTTTCCTCTTACGGTGGTTCAAACAATGCAAACACCAGTGACGACCGCACATATTATTATGAAATATTTCCTTCCAATGCAGTTGAAGTGGGTCTATGGATGGAGAGTGAACGCTTACTTCACCCCATCATTAATCAAATTGGTGTTGATACTCAAAACGAAGTGGTCAAGGAAGAAAAAAGACTTAGAGTTGACAACCAACCCTACGGTAATCTGTTTGCTGAGGTAAAAAAGCATATGTTTAAAGAGCACCCTTACAGGTGGTCTCCTATTGGGAGTATGGAACACCTCGATGCTGCTACTCTGGATGAGTTTCTTGCTTTTAATGAGAAATTTTACGTTCCAAACAATGCAACTCTCGTTGTAGCAGGAGACATTAATATTCCTGAAGTAAAGAAAATGATTCAACAATATTTTGGCCCTATACCCAGAGGTGAAGATGTACCCCGAGTGAATATTAAAGAAGCACCCATTACAAAACAAATCAATGCTGTGGCTTATGACCCTAATATTCAGATACCAGCCATTGTTCATGCTTACAGAACACCGGCAATGAATACCAGGGAGGCAAGGGTGCTCGATATGGTTTCTACTATTTTAAGTGACGGAAAAAGTTCCAGACTCTACAAAAAACTTGTTGATGATAAAAAAATGGCACTTCAAGTAGCAGCCTTTAACGTTAGTCAACAAGATTATGGAATGTATTTGACTTTTGCATTACCATTAAACGACACCTCTTTGGACGATTTAACAAAAGAAATTGATGAAGAAATTGTAAAGCTTCAAAACGAGTTAATTTCTGAAAGAGAATTTGAAAAATTACAAAATGTTTTTGAAAACAGGTTTGTTAATTCCAACGCTACAATTGCCGGAATTGCCGGTTCTCTTGCGACCTATCAAATGCTTTATGGTGACATTAATTTGATAAACAATGAGATTGATATCTACAGATCTATCACACGTGAAGAAATTAGAGAAGCTGCCAGAAAATACTTAAACCCCAATCAGCGATTGCGATTGGAATATTTACCTGAAAATGATAAACAATAAAAAAACATATCAATGAAAAATAACATCTTAACTATTCTAATCTGTTTTCTTTTTGTAGGCATTTCAACTGCTCAAATTGACAGAAGTAAACGACCTGTACCAAAACCTGCTCCCACTATCAACTTAGCCACTCCTCACTCTTATGATTTGGACAATGGTATGAAAGTTATGGTTGTAAAAAATACAAAGTTACCCCGAGTTAGAATGCAACTTCAACTGGACAATCCACTTTATGCCTCTCAGGATAAGGCAGGAGTTGAATCAATTCTGGCAGCTATGTTAGGAAACGGAACCACAAATATTCCAAAAGACAAATTCAATGAAGAAATTGACTTTTTAGGCGCCAACATAAGTTTTGGTTCTCAAAGTGGTTTTGCAAGCTCCTTATCAAAATATTTTGATAAAGTTTTTGAACTCTTTGCAGATGCTGCTAAAAACCCCTTGCTGGTTCAAGAAGAATTTCAAAAAGAAAAAGACAAGTTGCTTGAAGCCTTAAAAAACAATAAAAAAGATGTTTCTAATGTTTCAAGACAGGTTTCATCTGCATTGCTTTATGGTAAAAAACACCCCAAAGGTGAGTTTGCTACAGAAGAAACGGTTCAAAATATCACCTTAGTAGATGTGAAAAATTATTATGACAATTTTTTCTCTCCAGAGAATGCATATCTTGTTGTTATTGGTGATGTTACCCTGCCAAAGGTTGAAGCATTAGTGAACCTTCATTTTAAAGACTGGCCTAAAAGACCTGTTCTCGACGTAAGCTACTCTATGCCGCAAGATGTACTCGCTACTCAAATCAATTTTATTGATATGCCCAATGCCGTTCAATCTGAACTGGTTGTAGAAAATGTGGTAAACTTAGAAATGAACCACCCTGATTATCATGCCGTGCTTGTAGCAAACAGCATTTTAGGAGGTGATTTCAATAGCTACTTAAACATGAATTTAAGAGAAGACAAAGGCTGGACATATGGTGCGCGCTCTTCAACAGGTGCCGGTAAACACGTGACAAGATTCTTTGCTTCTACAAGTGTAAGGAACGCTGTAACAGACAGTGCTGTTGTACAAATGCTTCACGAGATTAAAAACATCAGAGAAAATCTAGTGGAGAATGATAAGCTTACATTAGCCAAAGCAAAATACACCGGAAACTTTGTTTTAGCACTTGAAAGACCTGAAACAATTGCAAACTATGCGTTGAATATAGAAACACAAAATTTACCTAAAGATTTTTATGAAGATTACCTCAAAAAAATCAATGCTGTAACTGCAGAAGATGTAAAAAGAGTTGCCAACACTTATTTTAAACTAGAAAGAGCCCGCATTGTTGTAACAGGAAAAGGCTCTGAAATACTTGAAGGACTTAAAAATATCGACAGAGGTGATGGAAAAATGATTCCGGTATTCTATTTTGATATTTATGGTAATGAAGTAGAAGAACCTAATTACAATATTGAGATAGATCCCTCTGTAACAGCAGAAACTGTTTTAAACAATTACCTCAAAGCCATTGGTGGGAAAAGTAAACTTGAAAGTGTAAACTCTGTATTTACAGTTGCGGGGGCAACTATGCAAGGAATGCAGTTGGGTATGGAAATGAAAACTACCACAGATAGTAAAATGTCTCAGGCAATATTAATGGGCGGTATGGCTATGCAAAAAACTGTCTTTAATGGTGAAAGCGGTTACAGAATGTCACAAGGTCAAAAAGTGGAGTTTGATGAAGAGCAAATTAATCAAATGAAAGAAAGCGCAGGCCCATTTCCCGAAATGAATGCAAAAAATGCTGCTCTCAAAGGAATTGAAAACATTGATGGAGTCAACGCATATGCAATTCAGTTTGGAGACAATAAAATAAGCTTCTACAGTGCTGAAAGCGGTTTAAAAATCAAAGATGAAACTACAAGTGAAATAAATGGTATGCAAATGAAGTCGTCTATTTTTTATAGTGATTATAACAAAGTAGATGACATATTGTTTCCTCACACAATTAGTATTACTGCAGGACCGCAAGAGATTAAATTTGAAGTTTCAGAAATTAAAATCAACGAAGGCGTGAGTGATGCAGATTTTGAATAGGCAATGAAGTTTAGACAAAAAACTTATGTAAATATATTTTAGACAAAACCGCCTCTTAAACCGGGGCGGTTTTTCTTATTCTCTTTTTTCGGTTTGCCAGGATGACTCCAAATAGAATTATACCCCCTGCAATCACCTGTAAAAAACTAAACTGCTCGCCATCTAAAATTCCCCACAACAAAGCCACAATGGGAATGGTGTAAGTCACAGAAGTGGAGAAAACCGGAGTACTTATTTGAATCAATTTATTAAAGAGTAACAACGCCAGCGCAGAACCAAAAATGGCGAGTACAGAAATATAACCAATGGCTATCTGTGTTTCTTTATTTTGTAAAACTTCAGCACTAAAAAAACCGCTACTTGCCAGTATAATAAAAGAGGGAAAAAGGATTGTAAAAAAGCTTCCGGCAGAGATTCCCAAGGGTGATAACTCCTGCAAATGCGTTTTAATCAAGTTCACATTCATTGCATAACCCACAGTGGCAAAAAAGATAAACAGCACATACCAGTAATTTTGATTGGGATTGATTTCAGACCCTTGCCAAATAAGAAGAAGACAACCCAAAAGTCCAATAATCACTCCAAGAAGTTGTCTGCGCGTAAACCCAATTGAAAAAATCAAAGCTCCAAAAATCAAAGTCATAATTGGCGTTGTTGCGTTTAGAATGGATGTAATGGCACTGTCAATTTCAGTTTGTGCATAGGCAAAGAAAAAAGCAGGAAAAAAAGTTCCCATAAAACCAGCGATAGCTACCCACTTCCATTGGGTTTTTGTGAGTTTCTTCAAACGTTTAAATCCCAGTATAAATAAAAAAAGCCCCGCAATAAAAATACGTAAAGACCCTACTTGTATGGGGGTTAATCCCACCAGTGATTTTTTAATAAGGATAAATGAACTCCCCCAAACAATAGAGAGGATAATGAGATAAAACCATTTGGTGTTTGGGTTTTCCATTTGCTTTTTTAAGTTCAAACAAAATTCAGCATTTTAAATCTATTAATCATCTGTTTTTGTAAATTTGTATGAAATTTAAAAACATCAAAAAAATGAAAACTTTAAAATATATTTTAGGTCTTTTTGTAATCTCAGCGATTCTTGTTTCTTGTAAAAATGAAAATTCTCCAGAGATCAAAACGGTTGATCTTGCCGATGAAGAAGTAAAAGAAAAAGTATTGAATCCTGATGCAAACTATGTTGCAGCAAAATTTGAAATTGATGGAATGATGTGTGCGATGGGATGCGCAAAAGTGATTGAAAAAAATATTGCTCAAATGGACGGAGTAAAAACGGTTGAGGTTGATTTTGAATCAAAAATGGCAAAAGTAGAATTTGACGAAGATATAGTGACTAGGGATTTGGTAATCGCAAACGTTAAGAAAACGGGTGACACTTATGAAGTGACTAGCTGGAATGGTGAAGTATTGAATGCGCCAGAAGAAATAATCGAAGAATAATCACCCCTTAAAAATTGTAAACCCCGCAAGAAATTGTGGGGTTTTTTATTTAATAACCACTTTAAAAGTTTTTTGTTTGTAATTGGTTTGTTTTATTTTAAGAATATAAATTCCTGGTTTAAGAGTGCTTAAATCCAGATTTATGTTGCTTTGACTTTTGGGTGCAATAGTTTTAATTAACTTTCCGGTTAAGCCGAAAACAGAAATACTATTTACTTTTTGAGTATTTGTGAGTAGAAAATGATTTTTTTCGGATTGTGAGAAAAGCTGAATCTCTTTCAAAGATTCTATCGCTTCCGGAATACCAAGAATTGCAGGTTCACAGACATTAATGGAATCAAGGTTTGAATAAAATAACTCTGAATTTTTAAATGAGCAACTCAAATGACCCACAGCATTAATATCAGGATAACCACCGGGAGCATTAATGATAGATAAAGACCCCACACCTTCTACCCAAATGGCATTTTGAGTACTCACGGTATTTGATGGTGTAGGTGAAAAATAAAAATGTCTGTAATCATTTCCATTTCCTAAAGGCAACATGTTAATGGAATCCAGTAAAAAATAGCCGCCATTTGTTGGAAAGGGTGTTATGGGGTTTAGCATCTCTATGCTGTCACCTACATCCAAAGAAAAGTCATATAGTAATAAATCCTCTGCAAATTGAGGCTCAAGAATGGTGATGTATACTTTTTTCTCTGAAGTATTTTCACGCAAAAGAAGATTGCGGTTTATGTAATGATAGCCGTCAAGGATTTTATACGTTTTGTTATTTACCAGGGTGTCACCATCTGTATAATAAATATCTGTAATACATCCAAAGTTGCAAGAAGTTAATTGCCATTCATTAATCTGGTCAAGAAGGGGTTCATAACTTTGAGCAAATAGCCAAGCACCTGTGAAAAAAGCCAATAAAGTAGTTAAAAACCTCATGTTAAAATTTATTTCCATTTAATACTTTCCATAATATGCCTAACATCTTCTCTTAAATAAGATATTGCCGGCAAAATGGAATCAAAATTGGGTTTGCTTCTAAAATACAATGAGCCGGTAACAAAATGTTTTAAACTATCAGTTGCATAAAACTGAGTGGAAGTAGCCGCGTTACCATTGATCATATACAACATTCCAAAAACATCATTGATAGAATCAACGCGTGGTTGTTCAAAAATTGTAGATGCTTTTATTGTATGATCATAAGTAAGTTTTTGAGCATCAAAAAGCAATGAATCGAGATTGTTGTTCACCTCACGATACGTTATATGAAGTGTTGCTTTCATATTTGAATATTCAAGGTTTACCCAGCAATTTTGTTTTTTGTTCACTTTTGCAAGATTGTTTATTTCAAAGCTAAACGGACACCCAAAATCAACAGATTTATAAACAGGCTCCGGATATTGTAAGTGAAGCATTGCCTTAGGTTTTACTGTGACATCCTGTCCGCACGAATTGAGGAAAAGCAACACACTAAAAATGGCAAAAAAATATTTCATAGAATTTTTAGTAATAAATTGCAAAAGTGTTTTACTCTGTAACGGGTATTATTTAAACAAATTATACTTTAAAAAGGAAGGTCGTCTTCTTGATCATTCACCGGTTGATTTTGAGGCGGTTCAGTTTGTTCGGTTTTTTCAACAGTGGATGACTCTGGCTTTTGAGACGCTGTTTCAGATTCAGATTTTGAAGTTAAGAACGTAAAATCTGTACATTGTATCTCTGTACTATAACGCTCATTGCCCTGGTCATCCTGCCACTTCCTGGTTTTTAAACGACCTTCAATATAGACTTTGTCACCTTTTTTCAGGTAGCGTTCACAAATTTCGGCGGCTTTGTTTCTCACTACAATATTGTGCCACTCTGTATTTGAAACTTTTTCACCGGTAGTTCGGTTTGTATAGGTTTCATTGGTTGCAAGTGGAAATCTGCCAATGCAATTTCCGCCTTCAAAATGGATCATTTTCACATCATCACCTGTGTGCCCAATTAGCATCACTTTATTTACAGTACCACTCATAATTTGAAATTTTAGTAAGTATCAAAGATACCAATTTTGAGTGGCTTTTAAAAGGAGAAATCGACAATAAAATTGTGAATCACAATGGGTACGGGAAGCTCATTTATTTTTGAAATGGGCAAGCCCTTTTCGCCTAAAGCAGCTGTAGAAGCTACCCAAAACTGAATTTGTAGATGCTGATGGGAAAGTTTGTGCGTTAAAGGTATTTCATTATGAACTGTTACAGAATCAATTTCAATCTCGGGAAAGCATTTTTCAACCTCCTCAAAGGTGATTTTTGAAGAATTTTCTTTTTCGATTAACGGAAACTGGTATAAATTTTTCCAAATGCCTTTTTCAGTTCTTTTTTCTAAAATTGTTTTTTCATCATCAGAAACAAGCACCAAATAATTAAAATAACGTTTCCTCACTTTTGTTTTTCCCGTTTTCACCGGAAGCTGCATTACAAACTCCTTTTTGAGTGCCACACAAGTGGATGAAAACACACAATGTTCACAACCCGGGTTTTGAGGTTTGCAATGTGTGGCTCCAAATTCCATCAAAGCCTGGTTAAACTCTCCGGGCTGTTTTGTGTCAATGAGTTTTTGGGCGAGGGTCTTAAACTCTTTGGCTCCTTGTGATGAATTAATGGGGGTGAAAATTCCAAACACTCTTGATAGCACTCTGTAAACATTACCGTCAACGACGGCTTGAGGTTCGTTATAACAAATTGATGAAATGGCACTTGCTGTATAATCGCCTATACCTTTAAGTTTCATCAATCCTGAATGATTTTCAGGGAAAATACCCTTGTGGGTTTCAACAATAGAAATGGCAGTGTGATGCAGGTTTCGGGCACGGGAATAATAGCCCAAACCTTGCCAAAGTTTTAAAACGTCTTCTTCTTCAGCTTTTGCCAAATCAAAAACAGTGGGATAGGTTTCTATAAAAGCCTCATAGTATTTCAAGCCCTGTTCAATGCGGGTTTGTTGTAATATGATTTCCGAAAGCCAGATAGCATAAGGGTCTTTGCGAGCACGCCACGGCAATTCTCTTTTGTTGCTTTGGTACCAGTCAATAAGTTTTGAAGTAAAGGACATTTTGAATTTTAACCCTACAAAAATAGTGGGTATCTTTTAGTTTGCGTTGCTTTTTTATTAGAATTATGCTTCCTTTGGGATAATGAATTCAAAAGTTTATACTGTAGATGAGGCGCTCACCAAGATGGAGCGTTATTGTGCTTATCAAGAACGTTGTCATCAGGAAGTGGAAACTAAGTTGAGAGAAATGCGACTCATTCCCGAAGCGGTTGACCAAATCATACTTCATTTGTTGGAGCACGATTTTATTAACGAAACCCGATTTGCAAAAGCCTTTGCTCGCGGCAAGTTTTCCATTAAAAAATGGGGGAGAAACCGCATTGTCAATGAATTGAAAAAACGGAAAGTTTCTGCATATAACATCAAAGTATCTCTTGCAGAAATCAATGAAGAAGAATACCAAATAACATTTGATGCCCTTTCTGAAAAACGCCTCAACCAAATTAGAGAAACAAACAAATACAAAAAGCGCAAAAAACTGGCAGATTATCTTTTATACAGGGGTTGGGAAAGTGATTTGGTTTATTCAAAAACAGTTGCTCTTATCCCTTAATATCTAGTTTTTTATGCGTGTTTAAAATCGCTTTTTCATTTTTGGAGTCAATCCATTTTTGCCCTTTCCAACGGCGCATCAAATTATCAAAATGACGCATCACAAATATGTTGTAAACAGCCCTGCTAAGGTGCACTGGGTTTTGCGGAATACCCCTAAGGCTCATACTAAATCCGGGAGTGATGTATTTCATATAATGCCAATAACCCTCTGGCATAAATAAAACTTCACCGTGATTGAGGGTTATTTTGTATCCCACAGCTTTCTTGAGTGCAGGCCATTTTTCATAGTCTGGGTTTGAAAAATCGATATCTTCTCTTGTGATAAGGGAGTGCGGTACTTTATAGAGGTGCTTTGTCTGGCTTTGATCAAAAAGAATGATTTCTTTTTTCCCGTCAAAATGAACATGTATAATGTTTGCTAAATCGATGTCATAGTGCATAAAAGTAGTGGAATCCTTACCGCCAAAAAAAAGCATTGGCAAGCTTTTTAAAAATCGAATTCCAAGGTTAGGAAAAGAAAAATCGTTTTGTAATTGGGGAACTTCTTTGAGTA
This sequence comes from Flavobacteriaceae bacterium, assembly GCA_024742935.1. Classification (GTDB taxonomy): domain Bacteria; phylum Bacteroidota; class Bacteroidia; order Flavobacteriales; family Flavobacteriaceae; genus Planktosalinus. The sequence continues at coordinate 26,041 of JANSXN010000007.1, read as the reverse complement.
TGTTCCATAAAAAAATGCGGTATTTGGTGGGTTCCTTTTGAAGCAGAGCGATATACTCAGACATTTTCATTTTATGTGCCGGCTCATTGAATTTTTTAGCAGCAGTTATGGGTTTATCGTCATAAAGAGGGACTATTTTGTCGCCGGCAACTTTTGCCATATAGTCTAGGTTCCATTTTGAAAAAGCCATCCAATCCTCAATACCCTTTTCAATTATTAGGGGCTTTTGGGGTTTTAAATAATTTTGTATAAATGCTTTTTTGGGTATTGTTTGAACCCTGTCTATGGTCTTGAGTTTCATACCTCATAATAATTTACCTAACCAAAATTAGTAAATTAATGAATTGTAAGTTAAGATGAAGAAAATAAATACATTCTAGTCTTCATCCTCTTCAAGATCACTTTTGAGTTCGTGAGTGGTTTTTTTGTATTTACCCTCCAGGTCATCAATAACTGATTTTTTCCAAAGTTTGACGCCAATAAAGTATGATGCACGTCCAATAAGGTGAGCGCCCACAGGTGCCGTTAAGAGAATAAACAAAATAATGGCAAGCACTCTTGATGTGATTGAAATATCGCTAAAATAAACAGCTGCAGCGCCCAGAATCAAACCTATGCCGAGTGTAGCTGCTTTTGTTGTTACAGAAATGCGCAAATAGGTATCGGGCATTCTTATAACGCCTATAGCTGCCAGCAAGACAAACAGCGTTCCTAAAGTGGCTAATGTACCTATGATTATTTCACTCATTTTTATTTCTTTTTTCGAGGTAATAGGAAAATGCTACGGTTCCAAGAAATGCAATTAAAGCAAGTATCATCGCAATATCCAAAAATGTGGGTTGGTTTGTTGTTATGCTATAAATAGCAATAACTCCAATTCCGGTGGTAATTAATAAATCAAGAGTAATAACACGGTCAACAATACTTGGACCTTTTAAAAAACGAATAAATAGTAATACAATCGAAAACGAAAGTATTGGTAATAAAATGTAATATAAATAGTCGTATAAGGTCATCTTAAAATTTCTAATAATCGTTTTTCAAATCCTTGCTTAATACCTTTTATAAACTTTTCTTTATCTGAAACATACATAGCGTGTACATAAAGGACTTTTCTGTCATTTGACACATCGAGACTTAAGGTGCCGGGGGTAAGGGATATCAAGTTTGCCAAAAGCGTAATTTCCATATTTGTTTTCGCGTCAAGCGGAACTTTTACAATACCGGGTTTCATATAAAACTTTGGAGTAACCACATCATAAGCCACTTGAAGATTTGCTTTAAATAGTTCATACAAAAAGAAAAAGATAAAGGAAATCATTTTTGGGAGAATCTTAAAGTATTTTGATTCCCCTTGTCCATTTGAGATGACCCAAAGTATTAAAAAGCTTAAAATAAAACCAAACACAAAGTTGAGAAGCGCAAAGCTGCCCGTCAATGCGACCCAAACCAATGTTAGTAATATGTTGCTTAAAAATTTACTTCTCATTTTTTATTTTCCTAAAACAGCTTGTATATACATTTGATTGTTCATTAATTCTTCTCCCACTCTCATAGCCAGTTGTTGAATGTTTTCTGCACCAAAACCTATGTAAAGTGATATGAAAGCTAAAAATAGTATTGGGCCTACTATTTCAATTTTCTTTTCAATTTTTAGTTTATCATAGTATCTGAAGTTTTGAATTTCGGGTAATTTTTTACCCTTTTTCCAGAATACTTCTGCCCAAAGGCGTGCAATCACAAACAAGGTAATAAAAGTTCCAAATAAAAGTGCCGCAATCAACCAATAATTATCAATTTTAAAACTTTCAGTGATTAATGAAAGCTTTGGCCAAAACCCTGAAAATGGTGGGATTCCTACCAAAGAAAACAAAGGAATAATCATTAATAAAGACAGGAGGGGATATTTTGCATAAATACCACCCAGATCTCTCATACTGTAGGTCCCTTTAATTCTGTAAATCAAACCACCCACCATAAAGAGATTGGTCTTGACAACAATATCGTGGATGACATAAAAAATGGCAGCGGCAATCGCTGCTTCAGTATATAATCCAAGACCTAAAATCATAAAACCAATATGGCAGATGATAAGATAAGAAAAAACTTTGGCAATATTGTTTTGGGTCAGAGCTCCAAGCGCACCTGCAACGATTGTGAACCCGGCTAAAACCAGTATGATATTTTCAAGAAATACATCTCCAACAAAAATTAAGGTAAAAACACGAATAAGTGCATACACCCCCACTTTGGTTAAAAGTCCACCAAAAACAGCCGATACTGCAGGCGGTGGAGTATGATATGCAGCCGGCAACCAAAAATACAACGGAAAAATAGCGGCCTTAATTCCAAAACCTATTAAAAATAAAATGGCTGTTACTTCATCCAACCCCCGGTTTTCTATGGCAGCAATTTTTAAAGCTAAGTCGGCCATGTTCAATGAGCCTGTCAATCCATATAAAACGGCAATGGCTGTTAAAAAGATTACAGATGCAAAAATGTTAAGGGTGAAATATTTAACAGCTCCTTCAATTTGTTTCTTTTCGCCACCCAAAGTGATTAATACAAACGAACTAATGATGATGATTTCAAACCAAACATATAGGTTGAATATATCACCGGTTAAAAAGGCACCGTTTAATCCTAAAAACAGGAAATGTAAAACAGGTAAAAACCCAAATTTGAGCCGTGCTTTTAGAATGGTTCCTACTGTAAAAAAGGATACAGCAAGACCACTAATAGCAGTTAGTAATACCATGGTTGCTGCAAAAGCATCTGCAACAAATGTAATTCCAAAAGGAGCTTCCCAACCTCCTGATTGAATTGTTAATGTTCCCTCATTCCAAACGGTCATTATCAATCCAATAGAAACTAACAAACTTATAATACTTCCTCCGGCACTTATCAGCTTTTGTATTTTAATACTATTCCATGAAAACAGCAACAGTATTGCCAAAAGCAACTGAACAATAATTGGATATAAAACAATGTGTTGTATCATGAAAATTCGTCTGTTGAGTTCATTTGGTCTAAATCGTCTGTTTTAACGACCTTGTATGCGCGTTTGATTAATACAATCGCAAAGGATTGCAAACCAAAACTAATCACAATGGCAGTTAAAATCAAAGCCTGTGGTACTGGGTCTGCATATGCGTCCAGAAAGTTGTAAGATTCTTCCGGAATAATGGGCGGTTTTCCTTTTGTAATTCTTCCCAAAAGAAAAATCAATAAATTGGCACCATTACTTAATAAGATAAGGCCTATAATTAGTTTAACTAAACTGCGGCGTAGCATCATATACAAGCCTGAAGCATATAAAAGTCCTATTAATATGGCAAGTAAAAACTCCATAGTTATGCAGATTCTGTTATTGTAAAAATGATGGTTAATGAAACGCCAATAACGACAAGATAGACCCCTATGTCAAAGAAAAGAGCTGAGCCTATCATACCAATTACAGGCAAGGGTTCTTGAAACCAAATTCCTGTCATAAAAGGAAGGTTTTCAACAAATATGGGTGATAACCCGGCTAAAGTAGCTACTAAAAGACCCAGTGGCATTAAATATCCGGGGTGTAATCTCAACAGGTTTTTTGTGTTTTCCAATCCATTTGCAAAAGCGTGTAAAACAAAAGCAATAGAAGCTATGAGTCCACCCACAAAACCACCTCCCGGCAAATAATGCCCGCGAAGTAAAATAAAAATTGAAAACAAAAGCAGCAACGGTAATAAATAATCTGAGGCTGTCCTTAAAATAATTGTTTTCATGATTTACTTATTTTTTATCTTCTATTTTTACTTGTAAGCCTCAATTTTAACAAAGAAAATACACCAATAGCTGCAATGGTAAGCACTGCAATTTCCATAAAAGTGTCAATTCCTCTGAAATCAACTAAAATTACATTCACTACGTTTTTCCCCTTGGCCAAAACATAGGCATTTTCAGCATAATAATCAGTTAATTGAGAGCCTTGCGGCTCACTCAAAACCTCAAGTGCTAAAACCGTTATTAATGCACCAAAAACAAGTGATAAAACACCGTCTTTAATGCGTACTTTGTAATCTGAAAAGTTTAAATATTTTGGTAATTTATACAAAACAAGTACAAATAAAATAACGGTCAATGTATCGATTGAAAACTGTGTCATTGCAAGATCCGGGGCACTGTAATATACAAAAATAAGGCTGATAGCAAGACCCACAACACCCATTGCTGCTACTGCAGCAAGTCGCGACTTCGTGAAAACAGTAAAAAGAATTCCAACGATCATTACTAATACTGTCAAGACTTCATAGACGGTTAAAACCGAAAAGGAATCATAATCAAATACATATTTTGTGTTTTGTATTAGAGTATAGCCTGTTAATATTACCAAAAACAATATAATGACAGACACATAATAGCGCAGATAACCGTTTTGAATTAGTCCCGTCGTGAATCTTGAAAATTTTCCAAAGCCAAACCCAAATTTTTCAACGAGTGTTTGAGGAGCAATAAACTCAAGTTTTGCAATCCCATTTTCCAGCTTTTGAGAAGGTTTCATTATAAAATAGAGCAGAGCACCCACGCCAATTGTTGTAGCACTCAGAGCTAAAATTAAATTAAATCCGTGCCAGAGCTTTAATTGAATCTCGCTGCCACTTTCACCAAGAGCGGTCACAGCAGGCTGTATCAAAGATCCTTGAATGATAGAGGGAAATAGCCCAATGAGGATTCCAAGTGTGGCTAAAATTAAAGGGGGTAGCCACATTAAAAAACTGGGCAAATGTACTTTTTCAAAAGTAGTCGGGAGTTTTCCGGTGAAGGGCTTGATGCCCGCTAAAAAACCGGCATAAAGTAATAAGATATTTGTGACAATTGCCAAGATAGTGAGTAACACCGCCGAATTTCCAAAATGCAGCGTGGCTTCATAAATTAAATCTTTTCCTAAAAATCCAAAGCTTGGCGGTATTCCGGCATTTGAGATAGCTGCTAAAATACCCGCTATGGCTACCGGCAGCAATACTTTTCTAAGCCCGGCTAATTTCGTAATATCTCGTGTTCCCGTCTCGTGGTCAATAATACCCGTGACAAGGAATAAGGTAGCTTTATACAGAGCGTGAACCAAAATAAAAACACAAGCCGCCAGAAGGGCATCCTGAGTTCCCAGACCTATTAAAAACACTAAGACTCCTAAAGCTGATATCGTTGAATAGGCAAGTATTCCCTTTAAATCGGTTCTAAAGATGGTGTGTATGGCGGCATAAACCATGGTAGTAGCCCCCACAATTATTAAGGTGGAATTCCATAACTCTGTACTTCCCAAAACAGGAGTAAAACGCATCAATAAATAAACACCGGCTTTTACCATAGTTGCAGAGTGCAGATAGGTAGAAACAGGAGTGGGCGCTTTCATTGCACCGGGCAACCAAAAGTGAAATGGAAACTGAGCCGATTTTGTGAAAGCGGCTCCAAAAATAAGTAGTACAATGAGTATATAATGAGCACTGTCAGCTATCACTTCTTTGGAAGAAAGCATTTCAGCAATACTATAAGTGCCGGCAACATTCCCCAGAATCAATACCCCGGCCAGTAGTAAAAGACCTCCGGTTCCGGTGATGGCCAGAGCTAAAATTGCAGATTTTCTGGAAGCTTCTTCTTTGTTGTTAAAACCAATGAGAAAAAACGAACTGATACTGGTTAATTCCCAAAAAACAAAGAGCGATATGATATTGTCTGACAGCACCACACCCAGCATTGCTGCCATAAAAATTCCTAAATAACCATAAAATCGATCCAGGAACTCGTGCCCTTTCAGATATGCTGCAGTATAGGCAAAGACCAAAAACCCAATGCCGGTAATCATTAGGGCAAAGATGAGTGAAACACCATCCAATGTAAAGCCAAGATTTACGCCCAAAGAAGGCACCCACTCAAAAGTTTGAGAGATAACCTCACCGTTTGCTATGCGCTTGGAAAAATTTAAGAAATAAACAAAAAGACCTAAAGGAACAAGTGCTGAAAGTATGGCCAACCTGCCTTTCAGATACTTACCGGCAAACACCAAAAAAATTGAAAAAAGAAAACCTGTGAGTATTGCTATCAGCATAAGTTTGTAAAGTGTCAATAGCAAATATAGTGGATTTTAGGAATTTTTGAAATAAAGGACTCACTTTAAAATTCAAGAAATAGAAGGTTTAACAACTTGGTAACATTATGACATAAAAAAACCCGATAATCGGGATTATCGGGTTTTTACTTTTTTATGTAAATTGATTTTTAATCTGCAAGAATAATCACTTTGTTATTATTCATTTCCAAAGTACCACTATTAATGAAAAGTGTCCATCTGCCTTCATCGTTTTTTGAAAATTTCTTTTTCACATTTTCATTAATGGTAATGTTGCCATCTATTTTGATAAGCCCTTCCTGAAGAATGGAAACAATAGGTGCGTGATTATCCAGTATTTGGAATTCACCATTCACGCCGGGTACAGCAACTGATTTTACTTCAGACTGTAATAAAACGGCTTCGGGTGATATGATTTCTAATTTCATAATTCAAGTTCAAAGTTTAAAGTTCAAGGTTCAGCATTTAATATTGAACCTTGAACATTGAATTTTTTAAGCTTCAGCAAGCATTTTCTCTCCGGCTTCCATTGCTTCTTCAATAGAACCTTTCAGGTTGAAAGCAGCTTCAGGAAGGTGGTCTAACTCACCATCCATAATCATATTGAATCCTTTGATGGTTTCTTTAATATCTACAAGCACTCCGGGAATACCGGTAAACTGCTCTGCCACGTGGAAAGGCTGTGATAAGAAACGCTGAACACGACGTGCACGGTTAACCGCAAGTTTGTCTTCTTCAGAAAGTTCTTCCATACCCAAGATAGCAATAATATCTTGTAATTCTTTATAGCGTTGTAATAACTCTTTTACGCGTGAAGCACAGTTGTAGTGCTCAGCACCTAAAATTTCTTTTGTTAAAATTCTTGAAGTGGAATCCAATGGATCCACCGCAGGATAGATACCTAGCTCAGCAATTTTTCTGGAAAGTACTGTTGTTGCATCCAAGTGGGCAAAGGTTGTTGCAGGAGCAGGGTCAGTTAAATCATCTGCAGGAACGTACACCGCTTGTACAGAGGTAATCGAACCTCTTTTTGTAGAAGTAATACGCTCTTGCATCGCACCCATTTCAGTTGCTAGTGTAGGCTGGTAACCCACCGCAGAAGGCATACGTCCAAGAAGTGCTGATACTTCAGAGCCTGCTTGTGTAAAACGGAAAATGTTATCAACGAAGAAAAGTACGTCTTTTCCTTGTCCTTCACCGGAGCCATCACGGAAATATTCTGCAATAGTCAATCCTGATAGGGCCACACGGGCACGTGCTCCGGGAGGCTCATTCATCTGTCCAAAAACGAATGTCGCTTTGGATTCTTTCATTGCTTTTTTGTCAACTTTGGATAAATCCCATCCACCGTCTTCCATAGAGTGCATAAAGTCATCACCATATTTTATAATGCCTGATTCAAGCATCTCTCTCAAAAGGTCATTCCCTTCACGGGTTCTTTCACCCACACCGGCAAATACAGATAAACCACCGTGTCCTTTTGCAATGTTGTTAATCAATTCCTGAATCAATACCGTTTTTCCAACACCGGCACCACCAAACAGACCAATTTTACCACCTTTTGCATACGGCTCAATAAGGTCAATTACTTTGATACCTGTAAAAAGTACTTCGGTAGAAGTTGATAAGTCCTCAAATTTTGGAGCATCACGGTGAATGGGTAGTCCGCTTTCACCGGCTTTTGGCAAGTTACCAATACCGTCAATGGCGTCACCAATTACATTAAATAATCTTCCGTAGATATCATCACCAATGGGCATTTGAATGGGTGCACCTGTTGCAACCACATCAACACCTCGGCTCAGTCCGTCTGTTGAATCCATAGAAATGGTTCTAACGGTGTTCTCACCAATGTGTGATTGCACCTCAAGAATCAATTTTCCAAAGGGCATTTCAATTTCTAATGAATCGTAAATTTTGGGTAGTTCAGCACCACTTGAAAACTCAACGTCCACAACCGGACCAATGATTTGAGCAACTTTACCTGTAACGTTTGACATTGTTAACTATTTATTGTTTAGCAAATTAATTATCATAAAAACCTCAGGAAATAAGGTTCGATTTTCAAGGCGCAAAGATAGTTTTTTTAAATGAAATAAAATATAACGGAAAGGAGATTTTTTTTCTAAAAAAATCCCGTGAATGCACGAATAATTTTTGAGGCGCTTTTTTGTGAAAAAAAATAAAAAACGGATTGAATTTTAACTTCAACCCGTTTTAAAAATGTTTTTAGATGGAGTTACTCATTTACTGAAAAATCTTCCCATCCCCAGGAGGGCTCGGGGATTTCAATTTCTTTTGTCAAATCAAATGAAACGGTAAAAACACGCTCGGTACCAAGTCTTCTTAAATTGTAAGTGTAGGCATTCTCATCAACAGTTACCCACCACACATTGGTAGCAGCCGGTTCTATGCGCTCCAGTGTTTCTTCATCTGCGGGAAACACCGCTATGCCTGGCAAACCACTGTTTGTGGATGTACCGCCATACATGGTTAATTCATCATCACTTCCATCTTGTTGACGGTGGTCGTGTTTTAAGGTAATGCGATCATTTTTATAGGTAAAAATCCAGGTGCGTGAAAGATTGTCCCCCACATTAAAAGGAATCAAAATTTGCTCATCATCACAAGATAAAACGTGCATAACCAGTTTTTTGCCTGCAAAATCATCATTGGCAGGAGCAGTCACGAGCTCGCCTTCAAAGGCTTTGCCGCAAAGGGCTTTTAATGAATTCCAGAATTCTTTGGCGCCGGGAGATTTTGTGCTTTTTTCTTCAGTTTCTACAATTTCTTCATAAACGTCCTCTGCTTTTTCGGTTTCTTTTTCGCCGCAAGCGAAAAATAATGTACTTACAAGAAGGAGTGTTAAAATATTTTTCATAATGATTGTTTTTTGGTTAGTGCGTTATAAAAGTAGTCAAATGAATTTTAATCATCCACAATTTTCATCTTCCTCAGTAAAAAAGAAGCATTCATATTTTGTGCAATCCCATTTTTGATGGTGTAATCAAAATGCAATTCGTCATTAATAATTTCTGCGTCAAAATAGTAGTTTTTCACTTCGTCGTGGTCTTTTTCCACTTCACACAAGCTTAAATCGTGGGTGGCAATAATTCCTGTTGAATGTGAAGCAACCAGTTTTTCAATGAATTTTTTGGAGCCCAGAGCCTTATCTGTGCTGTTAGTACCTTTTAAAATTTCGTCAAGAATGATAAAATAATTATCGGTGGCGATTTGGTCTACTATGAATTTGAGGCGTTTCAATTCTGAAAAGAAATAAGATTCATCATCTGTGAGCGAATCTGTGGTGCGCATACTGGTGATAAGTTTGATGGGCGAATACCTAAAGAAGGTCGCACACACCGGAAGTCCAAGATTTGCCATAAGAATTCCTAAGGAGACGGTTCTTAAAAACGTGCTTTTTCCGGCCATATTGGCGCCGGTGATGATGAAAAACTGTTGGTTTTCAATGTTGAAATGATTGGTCACTGCTTTTTCCGGACCTAAAAGCGGATGCACAAAATCTCTTGCTTCAATCACGTTTTTTGCGTTGGTAATTTCAGGAAATGTATAGTGAGGGTGATTGAAAGTGAAATTGGCCAGGGAGTTGAGGGCATCTATTTCAGCGATGACTGCAAACCAGTCTTTGGCTTTGTGGGCATAAGTTTTCATCCATTGCTCAATTTGATAGCTTTGGTTGAGGTCCCAAAGTAAAAACCCATTGATAATAAAACCTAGCAACATATTTTTACGCTGATCAAGGGCATTTAGTTTTTTAGAAAACTTTTGGGCGACCGAGGAGGCTTTCTCGTTTTCAACGGCAATTTGATGCTGTAAACTTTTTAATTTCGCTGAAGCGAAATTTGTTTTTTCAATTTGCATCAATAAATAATGATATTGTTGAAACACTTCCTGGGTTTTATCCATTTTTGCCGAAAGGTCATTTACCTTTTTTAAGTAAACCCCTGAAATTCCCAAACCAATCAAGAGCCAGAGCAACACTTGCTTAAAACCAATAATATCGAGAAATAAAGCGACAAACACCGCCAGGGAAAGCAACGAAAACACAATGGGCAAAATGCGCATCATTTGTGGCATAAAATAGGTGTGCGTTTTTAAAAGTTGAACCACTTCTGCAGTGGAAGTTTCAGATTTTGAAATGGAGGCATAACCGGTAAAATCCTGTCGCCAAGATGCTTTTTTAGCAAGTTCTTTGATGGCATCCTGCTTGTTTTGAATGTCCTCAATCGCGTTGCTTTTTAGTTTTTCTGCCAGTGTTTGTGCACCTTCACGAGTGGCTGTGCGATTGAGGTATTGATAAAATGAACCTTTGCCAAACAAATCAATATCCTGACTGTAATAATGGAAATCATCTTTAAACTCGTTGCCTTCCGGAAAATCTGTGACCTCTCTTTTTAATGCTTTGAGTTCTTTTTTATTGAGATTAATAAGTTCCTGAAACAATTTCTTTTGAAAAGACAAGTCGCTATGGCGCGAAATTAGATACAAAAATAGAGCACTGCCCAAAAGGATCACTCCAATTACCCATCTCGCATCACCAAAAAAGAAATAAATCCCATAGCAAATCAACACAAACAACCCCAACCGAAACATACTGGAGGCAAATAGTTTTTGCTTGATGCTATTGAGTTGCTTTTGAAAACCTTCAACTTGAGAGATGTAAAATGTATGCGGAGTCTGAGACATCGATGTGATTTAAAAGCTTCGAAATTACAGCTAAAATTACAAATTGGCTAATTCAGCCTGCAGTTTTTTGGTCAGGCCTGCGACTATCAAATCATAGGAATGATCGATGAGTTCAAAAATAATTTTATCAGTCAACTCCTGATTTATGGACACGGTATTCCACTGGTTTTTATTCATATGATATCCCGGTTGCACAGCTTCATATTGCGCCCTCAATTCCAAAGCCCAGTCAGGGTCACATTTTAAGTTTACAGAGGGAGTACCTTCTTCCCATTTTTTAAGAGAAGAAAGCGCAAACATTTTTCCCATTACCTTAAACACCAATACATCATCATCAAATGGAAAGTGTTCAGTCACCCCTTTTTTGTTTATGCAGTAGTTTCGGTATTGCTCGATATTCATTATAGTTTGTGAGTTATTGAGTTTGTGAGTGCGTTTCTAGAGATCTCCCAAATGGGTAAACTTAAATCCTTTTTCATATTTTAAGCCGTAGCCGAAGAGCCTGTCCATTGCAGCATGCGAAAAAAGAATAACACCCATTAGTTGGACTATTTCTGACTGAAAATAAATGCCTGCCAAATAAACCACAACGGCAACTCCCCGATGGTGAAACAAATTATAAGAAAATGCCCCGGCCTTATTTCCGAAAAGATACCCCAGCATTCCGATATCCGGGGCGAGTATCAAAACCAAAAACCACCACCAGACAAAAGGCAGCTGAACAAACAGGAAAATCCCTAATAGGAATAATGCGAGTTCTTCTAGTTTTAGGGTTGTTTTCATATAAATTCCAAATTTAAAGCACCAAATTCCAAAAAAATCTATATTAACTCAAAACTTCATACAGGACCGGTTTACTCGGCGAAGCGTCATTGACAAACGAGGCCATTTGCAAATTCAGGAAATAGGTACCGTCTTTAATGTCGTTTTTCACGAAAATAAATTCGGTGATGGTGGCATTTTTTCTTGGGTTGTCAGGATAATTCCAGAAAGCACGGTGTGCGAGCAATTCGCCCTCATCTTTTTCACGATCCACAGAGGGTAAGTCGATCAATAAATGCTCCACGCCAATTTCCCTTAAAAATAAAGCGGCATCTTCCAGTAAGTAAGGCCAATTTGTATGTGAATATTGTTTGGAGCGTTTTTCCTGAGTGTTTGGAATGGTGCGAATGACAATGGCTTCTGGTGTTTTGCCTTTTAGTGCCTTTTCGATTTGTTTTTTGGAAATGACTTTGTCTTCTTTTCCAAAAGTTTCAGGGGCGACGGTGATCACTTCTGCCAGAAAGAAAAACTGTTTCAACGCCTTGTTCACCGAGTAAAACTCTTCAGAAATATGCCCGTAACACTCTGTGTGTGTGCCGTGTGCATGCGGATTGAATTGAATGTTATTGAAGTTGATAGAGGCGCCTTCACTCACTTTGGCAATCCAGCCGTCGTCTTCTACCGGTTCAATTTTGGGCTCGTCAATGTACCAGGCATTGGGGTTTTTTTTGCTGGCAACGAGCGGTATGGAAATGTCCAATGGTTTTGATAAATCAATATTGTATAGTTGGTTTTGGTGGTAGATTGTGGTCTTCAAGGTGTTCTATTTTTCTATAAATTTAATAGAAAAAGGTCACTCGCCAACCCATCACTTAAAAATTTTCCTTTTTTAGTGACCAAAAGCGTGTCGCCGTCCAAATAGAGGAGGTGTTCTTCCAGGTGTTTTTGGGCTTGTTGCAGGAGGTAGTCTTTGTATCGCTCTCCAAATTCTTGCTCTACCCGATGCAAAGAAACTCCCCAAATGGTGCGCAGGCCGGTCATGACATATTCGTTATAACGGTCTGTGGTGGTAAGGCTTTCGGTTTCTGAGGGTAGTTCACCTTTTTCAATCGCTTTGATGTACAAGGTGTTGTTTCTCACATTCCAACTGCGATTCTTGCCGTCATAAGAATGTGCTGATGGGCCAATGCCCAGATAACTTTTCCCTTGCCAGTAAGCCGTGTTGTTTTTGCTGAAATAACTTTCCTTGCCAAAATTGGAGAGTTCATAATGCACAAAATTAGCTGCTTCCAATGTTTCTATGAGCGTGAAAAAATGTTTTTCAGCCAGGGCATCATCCACGGGCGGGACAATGCCTTTTTTGATGAAGGTCTCCAAAGCCGTTTTGGGTTCGACGGTTAGTGCATAACTTGAAATATGAGGGATACCAAAAGAAAGCGCTTTTTCAATATTTTGTTTCCAGCGCTCGTTAGTCATTTCCGGAATGCCATAAATGAGGTCGAGGGAAATGTTTTCAAAATATTTAGTAGCCAAAGTCAGACAATGTTCTGCTTCTTGAGCATTGTGCGCACGGTTCATCAACTTTAAATCTTCTTCAAAAAACGACTGAATGCCAATACTCAACCGGTTAATGGGTGAATCTGCCAGCTGTTTGATTTTTTCTTCGGTGAGGTCGTCGGGATTTGCTTCGAGGGTTACTTCGACAGGCTCAGCAACCGGATAGTTATTGTAAATTGTTTTAAAAATGAGGGCAAGCTCTTCACGGGTCAACAAACTGGGAGTCCCGCCACCAAAATAGATCGTTTCCACTGTACCGGAAAGTTCGTTTTTCCGCAAAACAAGTTCTTGGCAAAGTGCCTCTACAAGTTCTGTTTTCTTTTTCAACGAAGTCGAAAAATGAAAATCGCAGTAGTGGCAGGCTTGTTTGCAGAAGGGGATGTGGAGGTAGATTCCTTGCATTTTTTAGTGTTCAGTGTTCAGTAGCAGTGATCAGTTTTCTGTTTTAACGCCAAATTTGTTTGGGTTTAAAATCATGTAATTTAGAAGTTTTCCAACTTCTTCACTTTCTGAAGTGAGCTCATCAAATGTTGTTTTGTCAAGATACTTACATTCCAAAGCAAATTCCAGCCAAACTTGAGTTTCAGAATTTTCGGCGTCACTATCTGTTAACTTAGAAGCATAGCTTTTAGGGTAATTTCTTTTTCTATAGGATTCAGCAAGATTGGTGCAAACACTACGCGAACTTCTTCTAATTTGATCTGTGAGTGAATACTGTTCTTCTCTGGGAAAAGACTTAGAAAGGTTAAATATTTTCATAGATAATTGAAACCCTTTTTTATAAGCAATTAAATCCTGAAATCTCATATTGATTATTTTAAATTTATCTTTTATACTGACCACTGACCACTGAACACTATTTTTTCACTCGTCCCTCATTCTGTTTCACAAACGCCCCCCAGCCGGTATAACTTTTTTCACCGGTGGTTTTTCCCATATTGTAAAAATGGCACACTGCCGCTGCAAGTCCGTCTGTGGAGTCTAGGTTTTTGGGGAGTTCTTTGAGTTCTAAAAGGCTTTGCAACATTTTTGCGACCTGTTCTTTACTGGCGTTTCCGTTTCCAGTGATGGCCATTTTGATTTTTTTTGGGGAGTATTCAGTAATGGGGATTTGTCTTGAAAGTCCGGCAGCCATGGCAACGCCTTGTGCTCTTCCTAACTTGAGCATCGACTGCACATTTTTTCCAAAAAACGGAGCTTCAATGGCGATTTCATCAGGATGGTGGGTATCAATGAGTTCTATAGTGCGTTCAAAAATGATTTTTAGCTTGACGTAATGATCGTCATATTTTTTGAGTTGCAGCTCGTTGAGTTGCAGAAACACCATTTTTTTATTCACCACTTTGATGAGTCCGAAGCCCATAATGGTGGTCCCCGGGTCGATGCCTAATATAATTTTTTCTGTGTTCAAGAAATATAGTACTTTGGTTACTCCTTATGAGTACTTACAAATCTAAACAATATCTCTTTGTCCTGCTAAAAGTAATTGTGGTAATTGCGGCTTTTGGTTTTATTTACCATAGAATATCCACACAAGAGATTTTTACTTTGGGAGGTTTTATGGAAAATTTTTGGTCTTCTTCCTTGTTTCAGATTGAAAATATGATTGTTTTAGTAGCACTTTCCTTTTTAAATTGGTTATTTGAAATCTTGAAATGGCAGGTTTTGGTCTCTAAACTGAAAAAAATTTCTCTTCCCGAAAGCACAAAACAGGTTTTAACGGCGCATACTTCATCAATATTTACACCTTTTAAAATGGGCGAATATGGAGCAAAAACACTCTTTTATGGAAGAAATCAAGCAAAAAAGGTTGTTTTTTTAAACTTTTTGGGCAATATGGCACAATTATGCGCAACCTTGCTTTTTGGGTTTTTAGGTCTCTTTTTCTTTATAAAATGGAATTTCCCACAGTGGCTGGAAGGTTATTTACTATTTATGGGTCTTGGACTGCTTTCACTTTTTTTTGGTAAGCGACAAATTTCTGGAAGTACCTCAAAAATTAAAGGGTTTTCCCTCCAAAAAATAACTGATTTTATAAGGAGTATCCCAAAAACTGCCCGAATGAAAATTCTACTTTTCAGTGGTGCGCGCTATGTGTTTTTCTCTTTTCAGTTTTGCTTTTTACTTTCTTTACTAAGCCCGGTTTCTTGGATTGAGACCTTGCCTTTGGTTTTTGTGATGTATTTGTTTAGCAGTGCTTTGCCGGTTTTACAGCTTTTTGATTTTGCTGTAAAAGGAGGTGTCGCTGTTTTGGTTTTTAGCGCAATTCCTGCACAAATAGTAGTTTTGACAGCTTTTATGATGTGGTTTTTGAATGTGATGCTACCTGCTTTATTGGGGTCTTATTTTGTGCTTTCGTTTGACACGAAAAATTTTGCAAAAACGGTAACAAAATGATTTGGTTTCTTATTCTATCTATCGGTCTTTATGCTATTTTGATGGTCTCATTTGGCATTGGATTCTTTCGGCTGAAAACGTTTTCTGTTCAAAAGACAACCCGAAAAACAACCTTCACTTTAGTCATTCCTTTTCGCAATGAGGCCGAAAACCTTCCGGCATTGATGCAGTCTATTTTGGCTTTGAAATATCCTGACAACTATTTTGAAGTGCTGTTTGTCAATGATGCTTCAGAAGATGCTTCAGTAGTGACGATTCAGCAATTTGTATTGAAAAGGAAACCTTCCGGCTGGAAAATAATTGATAATGAACGAAAAACCGGTTCGCCAAAAAAAGATGCTATCAAACTGGCCGTTTCCAAAGCAACCCACAACTGGATTTTTACTACCGATGCCGATTGCATCCTGCCCGAAAACCTATTGAAAAACCTAAATGTATTTATTCAAAACACCCCATCCAAAATGATTGCCGGACCTGTTTTGGCAATTCCCGAAAACCGTTTTTTTATCAGTCATTATCAATTTCTGGAAAGCCTCACCTTGGCGGGAGTGACGATGGGAGGATTTGGATTAAAAACCCCCATCATGGGTAATGGGGCACACCTGGCTTATGAAAAGTCAGCCTTTGAGTCGGTTAATGGTTTTGAGGGCAATGACCATATTGCAAGCGGTGATGATCTATTTTTACTGGAAAAGTTGCAGTCGGCTTTTCCGGGCGAAGTTCATTTCCTGAAAAACATAACGCACGTTGTTTACACAAAAACAGAAAAAAACTGGTCTGCTGTTGTCCATCAACGGGTGCGTTGGGCTGCAAAAACCTCGGGCTATAAAAGTGTGTTTAGTAAATTTACTGGCATAGTGGTGATTGCAGCAAATGTCGCTTTGTTACTTGCTTTTTGGATGCTTTTTCAATCTGAAAACGGAGTGTTTTTTTTGATGCTCATTCTAGTGAAATGGGCTATTGATGAGGTTTTTGTCTATCAACTAAATGCTTTTTTTAAAAAAGAAATCCATTGGATTTATTTACGACTTATGGCTTTTTTATATCCGGTTTTAACGGTTTATATTGCTTTAAAGGCTTTGTTTGGAAACTACACCTGGAAGGGGAGAACATTTAAAAAATAATTTTTAAATCGATTTATTTTTTACCTTAGCTAAAATTATGCCCTATGAAAACCTTCAGAAATTTATTCATCGTTTTTGTTTTTCTTTTTGCTGCAACCACTTTTGCTCAGGAAAGCTATACTGTTAACGGGAACAGCTATTCTCTTCAAACCGAAGTAGAAGGACCTTTGACCTTGCTGTGGAATGTCATCGACAATGAGTATCGTTATTTTGCCAAAAAGGGAGATGATATAGTCGAACTGAAAAACACCCGTGTTGACGGTAAGTATCAGGAAGAATACAAACAAAGATTAAATCAACTCACGGCAGATTATCCTGTTGATGCTTCAAAAACCAACTTGACACTGGTGGGTTTGCGGTCTTACTTTAACAAATACAATAAGTTAGCAGACACAAATTATGTTGAGCGCAGTAATAGTGTTGATTTGGAAACCCGACTGGGAGCTTTTGGTGGAATTTCCAACAACAATTCAACAACAAACCCAGAGAATGTATTTGCGCCTTTACTGGGTGTAGAGTTTGAAATTACAGACAATGTGGTTTTGAAAAGACATGCTATAGTGTTTCAATTTCGTCATTCATTTGAAGCAGATGATTATGACTTAACCTTCTCACAAATTGCTTTGAATTACAGGTTTAAGTTTATTCATAGTGAACGGTTATCTGTTTTCGCGCAAGCGAAATTTTTTACTTTAACCTTCAGTAAATTGGCTGAAGATAATATAGAAGGTTTGGAAGAATTGTCAAAAACCTCTTTGAATGCCCCCATAGCATTGGGACTTGGGATGGATTATAAGCTAGGGAATGGATATTTGACTTTCGGATTGAATGATCTGGTCTCACCGGGTCTTGACACCAACGACGAGTTCTCAGTAGATTTAACTTTGGGGTATAAGTTTATACTTTAAAATTATTCAGTTTTTATAACCAAAGGAAGCACAAACGCTGTATTTACCGGAACACTTCTTTTTAAAGCAGGCCCCACTTTGGGCAAAGACGATATGCTTTCATATAGTTGGTTTTGCAACTCAGGGAAGGTGTCAAACGTAAGGGAATCACCTGTAATTTCTGTGATGAAAAACTCGCTGTCTTTTGATATACTAAGGTGAATCAAAAGCGTATCATCGATTAAAACGCTGCTTACCAGCTCTTGAGTTTGAATATATTTTTTTAAGTGATTGTGTAAGGTAGTTTCAAAGCATCGTTGCTGATTGATTTTGGTTTCACTTTCATCACAATCTGGAAAAAGCGGGTAGGTACCCACTTCATTCCAGTTGATTGTTTTTAGCTCATCCTCAAGAAATTCTTGTGAGGTTTTTTTTTGGTTTAAAACCGAATCACAAGAACTCGCTAGAACCACAAGAAAGAATAAAAAGATACCCAATTTCATTTCGCCTGATAGTTTGACGAAAATTACAATATTTTAAGGGAATACAGAAAAACTTTTGTGTAACAAAAAATAGTATCTTCGACTTACTTAAAAAAAAGGTATGGATATCTTATTAGTTAGTATTGGCTTTATTTTAATGCTCGTGGGAATTCTGGGAAGCATATTGCCGGTATTGCCGGGAGTTCCCATTAGCTGGCTTGGCTTGTTGATGATATATCTGACACCTTCGGTGCCAATGGATTGGCTATTCCTGAGTATAACAGGTGTGCTAGCAATTTTTCTTTATGTTTTAGATTATATCATACCGGCTATCGGCACTAAGCGTTTTGGTGGAAGTCGGTATGGGATGATAGGTGCAACTGTCGGACTCTTGGTTGGTATTATTGCGCCAATTCCTTTTGGAATAATCATTGGTCCTTTTGCAGGTGCTTATCTGGGGGAACTCTTAAATACAAAAACCCGTCACAATGCTTTGAAAGCTGCTTTTGGTTCTTTTGTGGGTTTTCTGGCTTCTACTTTTATGAAACTTTTTGCTTCTTTTGTTTATTTGGGCTTATTTTTATGGAAGATTTATCAAAACTGGGGGTTGCTTTTTAGTTAAATTCCGGGATTTCAAAAAGTATATTTTGCTGGATAAACAGAGAAATAGCAAGTTGCAAGTCTTGATTGGCAGCGTCAATATTTATTGGATTTTCAAATAATAGTTCCAATTGATTTTTCATTTTATCATCCTGATATTCAATAAGGAATTCGTTTCCTCCTAAGTTTAAGATACAGTCATTTTTTCCAAATTGAACATCGAGCATCGGGTTTGCTCTAAGTGATTTTTCAGCTGAAGGATATGCCTTTTGAAGCAGTTTGTACAAGGCTTCAAGAACGCGCTCAACGGTTACAGAATTTAAACAGATTCTGTGCTCACAGTTTAAAATTACATCATAATTGCAGCGAATGTTACAAACTCCCTGTTTACCCCAAATGAGTTCGTTATGCTTAGCAAAGCTACCCCAACTACCCGGCCCGGTTGGGCCGTAAATTCCCACTGAAGGCACATTGAAAGCGCCTGCCACGTGAGTGATTCCTGCGTCATTACCAATGTGGAAAAGTGCCCCTGCCATGGCTTCGCCAACGTCTTCCATGCCGCCTGTAACATAATCAACATGATTCATTTTTTTTGAAAAGCAACTTTTAATATCAGGGTCATCAGGGCCTTGAATGATTTTGCATTTCAGGTGGGGATACATTTCGTGTAAACGTTCTATTAAAGCTGCATACTTTTCTGTGGGCCATATTTTTAAAAGAAAACCGGCACCGTGATGAACCACAAAATACTTCTCCTTAGGATTTGGGTTTCTTTCAAAATAAGGGTAAACCTCAAGATGGTTATCAATCCTTTTGTGAAGTTTTGAAACTGTATCAATATAATGCTGAATGGCGTGTTGTTTTACTTTTTTATGAGTGGGGTATTTTAATGCATGTGGTAAATCATAACCCCTAAAAGCCGGGTAGTTGCCCAGTTCATAGACATTGTCATAATTATTTTCCCGGTTTCTGGCTTCAGTTTCATCAACGACAGTGACTTTTTCTAAGTACTTTTTAAAAAATGGGACGAGTCTTGGAGCTACAGCAAAGTCAACTTTTTCTGAAACTTCAGCTATTTTATTGATTGCCGGAATGGCAAAAAAGATATCACCCAATCCACCATAACTTTTATAAACTAAGACTTTTCCTAAATTTTTTTGCTTTTCAACAGTTTTTTTGGCTACTAAAATCTTCTGAATAGCATTCCAGAAGTTTTCAGGGGCTTGTTTAATTTCCTTTATGGCTTGTTCTTTATCATGAGGATAAAATTCAAATGAAAAAGTTCCGATTCGATCGTTGGTAATCATTTCACAACCAGAAAGAAAAGCTTCTGCAGCAAGCCTGCCGGAAGGTTCGGGCCAAACGGGCTGACAGATAAATTGTTTTGTTTTACCCAATATTTCTAAAACCTCTGTATTTGCAACCGGGTTGTGGAATGAAATATTTTCCGGTATTTCTCTCCTTATACGGTTTGTTCCATATACTGTGAAATTTAGTTTGGGATGTTCCAAAGCATAATCAATATATGCATTACCGCCTTTCAAGTAATTCAAGTCTCCAAAAAAGGGGATGGTGTGGTCTTGTTTAAATGTTGAGGGTTTTAAATGCTCGATTTGAACTGTGGGTGGCATAATGAGGTGCTTTGACACAGCTTTGCCATAAAAATCAAAATGAGCCTCATAGTGTTTTGGCGATTGAAAAATATTTAGTTCTGACTGAGCAAACAGTTTTCTGTAAAGATGAAATTTATCTGTGTTGCAACAACTTTGTACGTTTCGGTCAACGGTGCATAAAATGTTTCTGCGCACACAAAAGTTATAATCATACTCCACTTTTATATAGGGTGTGGAGGATGCAATTAAAAACTCTAAAAGTTCAAATTCAAAATTGCACCTTGAAGTACTGTTTAAAACTACCAGGTCTGAATTTACTATCTCATTTTTAGCAGATTCAAAATGTGTGAGTAGGTTTGTTGAAATAGAAAAGCCTTTATTCTCGCCGAGTTCAATAAGTTCTTTGATAGTTAATTCAGCACCTCTGGGTGTATTGATATTGGTGTCGTGTAAAAATAAAATTGAATTCAATGTTGCGTTTTTTAGACAATACTAAAACCATCCCAAAACTAATTGAGTGTAATGTGAAAGTAGGAATGATGGAAAAAGACTTACGGTCTATCCGCCATAATACCCGTCGCCATAGTAACCATCATCATAATACCCGTCGTCATAGTATCCATCATCATAGTAACCATCACCATAATAACCGTCGTCATAGTAACCGTCACCATAATACCCATCGTTAAAAAAACCATCGTCATCAGAACTGCAGGAAGCTAAAAAAGATGCAGTAACTGAAAGCGTTGATGCGGCAAGTAGAATCTGACCGGATTTCTTAATAAAATTTCTACGTTCCATAACTGGAGAATTTAGTTAGTGAATTTACAAAACATTAATCTAACAAATATGATATTTATCATGACTTATTAAATGAACAGCTATGTTTTGAAATACCCTACCTTAAATTTTATTCAAACCAAGAAACTTTATCCTCAATACCGCTTTTGCGAAAACCTTCGGGTAAGGGTTCATCAAAATTACCCATATAGAAAAAGCCGAGGCATTTTTCGCCCGCCGCGAAGTCAAAAAACTCGTGCATGTGTTTAATTAATCCCGGCGAACTCCAATACCCACCAATATTCATATCAGTGCAAACCAACCACATATTTTGAACGGCCATAGCAGTAGCTGCTACTTCTTCCCACTCGGGGAGAGATTCTTTGGGGTCACGTTGCATACATATGGCGATTATGCAAGATGCTTTTGTGGGGTTTTCTTTAAGTTTGTTGTATTGAAAGTCAGAATAATTATCAGTTGTTGTTTTGTATTTTTCAGCCAAAAAGTTTCCAAGTTTAACCAGACTTTCTTCTTGTAATACTTTAAACCGCCAGGGTTCTGTGCGTTTGTGAGTGGGCGCCCAGTTAGCAGCTTCCAGTGCCTGAAGAATTTGGTCTTTTGAAATGGGCTTTTGGTTGTATTGAGCAGGGAAAACAGCGCGGCGGCGTTTGATAATTTCTAAAATCATAGTTTATTTATTGAGAATTAAAGATATGAAAATGGCGCTAAAACTTTTTTACTTTACTTAAAATTAATTCTAAAATACTATTTTTTAACTTCCAATTATTGACAAATAAATGGGAAACCCAAAAGTGATATTGAAAGGAAAGGTGACCGCCAGGGCCATTGGCAAATAAAGACTGGGATTTGCTTTTGGCACAGCTATTTTCATTGCAGCGGGAACAGCAATGTATGAGGCACTTGCTGCCAGGATGGAAAGCATAAATCTATCTCCAACATTTTCAGTTACCAAAAAGCTTAACCAAGCAACAACACATCCATTTATTAATGGAATGACAATTGAGAATGCCGTGGTAAACCAGCCGCTCCTAAAAAAGTCCCCTAATTTTCTACCGCTTATGATTCCCATATCCAATAGAAAAATTGCGAGGAACCCTTTAAAAATATCTGTTGTGAAGGGTGATATGCCTTGGGCTTGACTTTCACTTGCCAAAAGTCCAATGATTAAACTTCCCAGGATCATCACCACACTGCCATTTGCAAAAGAGTGACTTACAAGGCTTTTCATTTTAGGAGAATTTTGCTCTTTTTCTCCATAAATTTTAATCAAAATAACCCCAATTACAATCGCAGGGGCTTCCATCAATGCCATAAGAGCTACCATATGCCCACTAAAGTCAATTTGCTGAAATTCTAAAAATGAAACTGCTGTAACAAAGGTAACGGCGCTTATGGAGCCATATGCAGCAGCTATTGCTCCAGAATTTTCAATGCTTAATTTTCTCTTTAATAGAAAAAAAGTATAGAAAGGAATCACGATAGCCGTAATGATTCCAAAAAGTGCGGTCCAGATTATTTCTAAATTAAATTCACTGTGAGCTAATTCGCGGCCACCATTAAATCCAATGGAGAAAAGTAGGTAAAGGGAGATAAATTTTGATGAGCCTTCAGGAATTTCTAAATCACTTTTTAGTTGAACTGCCAGTATTCCCATTACAAAAAAAAGTAAAGCAGGGCTGGTTAAGTTATCAATCAATAAGTCAAGAGTCATATTTTTTAGAATTTGATTAAATTGAAATCTGCTATGTGTTTTAGTTTATTTTGAGCAATAGTCTATATTAAGGGTTGAATGAATATCTAGAAATAGGTTTTCTTTTTTTGATTTTTCTATAATTGATAAAATGAGTTCTTTTGTTTCCAGCAATTCTTTTATTCGTTCTGTAGACGTAGATTTTGATTCACCTGTGCGTTCTTGTAGACTAAATTCATTGATGGTGTGAAACTGAATTTTACTGTTTATAAGACTAAGAAGAATTTCTTTAGCCTCCTCAGAATTAAATTTTCCTTCAATTAGTTTTAACTTCTTCATTGCTTAGTACATTTTTGTTAATAACTCTATGGGATTAAACTTGAAAAGATGTTTTGTAAAAATTGGCCTTATATTGTTTTTACTTTTACCTCTCATATCAATTTTTGTTGGAGCAAATTTCGCTTAAAGTATTTATAAAAAAATATTTATATATTTGATATAACATATAATATATTTTAATGAACTATACGCTACATCAGTTACAGGTTTATCTAAAGGTTGCCCAAACTCAAAGTGTTACAAAGGCATCTAAGGAATTGCACTTATCTCAACCGGCTGTTTCAATTCAGCTAAAAAATTTTCAGGAACAGTTTGAAATTCCTCTTACTGAGGTCATAGGCAGAAAAATATACATTACAGAATTTGGGAAAGAAATTGCAGAAATTGCAGAAAATATAATCCGGGAAGTAGAAACGATTAACTCAAGGACTTTGGCTTTTCAGGGACAACTTTCAGGGCGGTTAAAGATTTCAATTGTATCTACCGGAAAATATGTCATGCCTTATTTTTTATCTTCATTTGTTCAGCAAAATCAGGGTGTAAATCTGTCTTTGGATGTGACAAATAAATCGAAAGTAATTGAAAACCTCGAAAACAATGAAGTGGATATTGCACTCGTTTCTGTTCTTCCCGAAAAACTCAATACCGAAAGTATTGAACTTATGGAAAACAAGCTTTTTTTGATTGGTTCCAAAGGACAAGATTTAAAAAAAGAACATAACAGTAAAGATATTTTCAGTAAAATACCATTGATTTATAGAGAGCAAGGCTCAGGCACCAGGCAGGTAATGGAAGACTTTATGAAGAAAAACAACCTTCCGGTGTTAAAAAAAATGGAGCTCACCTCAAATGAAGCTGTAAAACAAGCTGTTATTGCAGGGCTTGGTTATTCAGTAATGCCTATAATCGGGATCAAAAATGAGTTAAAAAACGGGGATCTGGAAATTATTCCTGTGGGAGGCTTTCCCATCAAATCAAACTGGCAGATTATTTGGATGAAAGGCAAAAAGTTTTCTCCTGTAGCTTTAGCTTACTTAAACCATATAAAAAAGGAAAAAAAGAAAATAATTAATTTAAATTTTGGTTGGTATGACAGATACTAAAAATTAGTCCAACTATTCATTGCCTTTTGTCTCCAGCCTTCATCCAGCTTATTAAGGTCATAGTCTGGCATTCTATAACTTTTAATTATACAAATCATAAACTTATATAATGGTTTCATAAATGTGGGTGTTTTATTTGCTAAACTTTTTAAAAAACAGAGAGAGGTTTCTTAAAAAGTTTTATTTTTAAATTTATGAGTACTATTTTTTAACTAAAATATTTTTAGTAATTCTAACTGAGCGATTAAAAAAATATTGATCTGATGAAAGACCACTACATACTTCTGGCAAGTTTGGGTTTTGCAACGTTACTCATGGCATGGCTACCGTCAATTTCTGAAAAAATCAAAGTAAGCTCGCCAATAATTCTTCTGCCAATAGGTATTTTTCTTTACATCGTTGGCATCCCCATGGGATGGACTGATTTACTCTGGAGTGACAATGTTATCATGATTTTTTCTGAAGCCATTGTCATTATATCATTGATGGGTGCCGGCTTAAAAATAGGAAACGATCACAGTTTTAAGGTTTGGAAAAGACCCTTGTTACTTATTGCCATAACGATGCCTTTAACGATGTTAATGACTTATTTTATTGGGACTTATTTTTTTGGCTTTAAGTGTTCCAGCATCACTGTTACTGGCTGCTATTTTAACACCAACAGATCCTGTTTTGGCCTCAGATGTTCAGTTAGATGACCCCGAGCGGGAAGACAAACTCAAGGATAAAATACGTTTTTCTCTTACCGCTGAGGCCGGCCTAAACGACGGCTTGGCTTTTCCTTTTACATATCTTGCCGTTTTGGTCGTCCAGGCGGGAAGTTTTGCGGCATTTAACTTTGGGAATTGGTTTTGGAATACATTGTTGTTGAAAATTGCAATTGGTATTCTTGTGGGTATATTGATTGGCAGATTTATTGGATATATTCTCACTCATTTAAAAAAATGGAAGGGTATTCAAACCTATGATGGTTTTTTAGCTCTTTCACTGACATTTGCTGTTTATGGTATTTCCGAATTGGTTCACGGCTATGGTTTTATGGCTGTTTTTTTTGCAGGACTCAGTCTGCGTTATTCAGAAAATGTGAGCGGAAAGTATAAAAAGAAAATGCATGATTTCAATCACGAGATTGAACGTCTTTTAATTGTGGTTTGGATTATTCTATTCGGGGGAACTATTATGAATGGAATTTTGGATATAACAGACTGGAAAGGCATTCTTTTCAGTGCTGCTTTTGTTTTAATTCTAAGACCTTTGGCCGGAATGATTGCTTTGGCGGGAATTAAAGATTCGCTTAAAAATAAGCTGGCGATCAGTTTTTTGGGGATACGTGGTGTGGGGTCAGTTTTTTATCTTTCCTGGGCTTTTATGCAAACAGATTTGTTTGAAAACAAATATGAGCTTTACTCAATTGCTGCATATATTATTTTATTTTCTATTATTTTACATGGAATCACGGCGCCTTCTATTATAAACTATTTTAAGAAAAACCCAAAGAAACATAAGCTAGGTGATTTTTGAAAAATGGGACTACCAAAAGAATTTAAAGGGGCACTAAAATAATACCCAAAATTCTTAAAATTCATCCAAAAACAGCTTTATAGCAGAATTAACTAAAAACAAAAAAAGCTCTACGCGCAAAGGCGAAAAGCTTCTCATCGGCTCTATCCCCAAGTAAAATTGGGGACCTTTCCGCCTTACGACTAACAACACAACTTCTTCATTCCCGCACCTAATAGTTTATTTGATGTTACAATTAGGGATTAGATTATCTATTAAGAAAGTTTTATGGTGACTTAATAAGTTGTTGGATTTGAGAGTGGCTATATTTCTTTAAAACTTTTTCTCTTAATAAAGCTAGCTTTTTTGT
>JANSXN010000025.1 GCA_024742935.1 Flavobacteriaceae bacterium | reverse complement strand
AACTCAGTTTCTGAGGTATGATGACGATAGGCCGATATAAACGAATTTTCAGCACGGTCAAAACAATTAATAAGTCCATTGTGCAATGGCAAACCGGCTCTTAAAATGGAACAGACAACGATTTGATCTGTGGGCAACAGCGTTTTGCACTCTTCAAGCGGTGTGATTATTTTAGTAGGTTTGAAATCTAAGACTTTACTCAGTTCATAGCCCATTAATTCGCCTATACGTTCTATGTTTTTCCGAAAGCGTAAGCCATCTTTTTGAATGGAAACATCTCTGAGTTCAGACACAAATTTGTTGAGGATGGAATTTTGATTTTGAAGGTTGTTGACTTGCATACCAAGAGTTACTCAAAATAAGTATAATAGGTATCGAGATAGTCAATCAACCATTTTAAGGTTTCTCTGTCCTGGGAAATGACGTTGATGCGGTTGCGAATGCCCCATTGAAAATTGTGTAATTGGCTTCGGGCATCTCCTTTTAAACCGGTTACCCGGTTGAGGTTGTTTACCTCAGCGGTTAATTGTTCCTTTAAGAGTTCGTCGTCAATTGTTTTTGTATTGAAATGTGTGGAGCAAATCTCTTTTAATTTTTCAATACTGGCCGTGGTTTTTGCGTCTGCTTCCCATTTCTCACCATCGTTCAATTTGACGTTGATGACAGTTTCTGAAGAGATAGCATCAACGATTCGATTTTTTTCTGGGGTGAAAAAAGCAAAAAATAAAAGAGACAGAACCAAAGTAAAAATTGTTTTCATACATCAAATATATCTGTTTTTAAAGAAACAAAAGAATCAATTGGACTATTTCAGTATTTTGTTAGTTTCTTCATAAAGTTCAAGTAAATGTTGCTCCTGTATCACAATATCAGTCATCGTTATTGAGAGGAAACTTGCAATTTTTTTAATACCCTCAGAAGTATCTGAAAAATCCATGTTGATGAGTCCGTTCATCAACATTTTACCAAATTCATTGCTGTAGTCCTGAAAGTTGTAAAGGTTGTTCAATGTTTGAATTTTCTTTAAGGGGAGTTCGTTGATTATACCGGTTTGAATACCTGTAGAATAGGCACTACTGGATAATTGCTGGGTTCTTGTTCCTTGAAAAAAAGTAGGCTTTTTGTTATATATATCTAAATTAGCGTAGTACCGGCTACTGTCACGCAGCATTTTATGATATTCAATGACACCTTCAATAATGCGTTTATTGGTTTCAATTTCTAAGCTTATATTATCAACCAAGATTTGGGATTGTGTGCTTCTTTTTTGATTGTCCTGCCAGTTTGAAATAACAAAGCCTAAATACACCCCAATCATAACGGGAATGATTTGCAGGATGATATCACCTAATTTTCGTTTCATCTGTTTCGTTTTTAAATGGAACAATGAATTTAAATTCAAGCTGTAACAGATATGTAAATCTTTTAGAAAGACTCAAATCCTCTTTCAAAGATACTTTTTTTGTTCCAAAAACTTATTTTTCATTTCAATAAATCAATGAGACTCATTTCTTCAGTTTTTTTTAATATATTGAGAATTGCTTT
Organism: Flavobacteriaceae bacterium; assembly: GCA_024742935.1. Classification (GTDB taxonomy): domain Bacteria; phylum Bacteroidota; class Bacteroidia; order Flavobacteriales; family Flavobacteriaceae; genus Planktosalinus. Next base: position 29,472 of record JANSXN010000025.1, on the reverse strand, counting down.
TATACACTATTTTCTATGAACAAATTTGTTTGGTATTCTCCTTTGCTAAACCTGCGTGGATTTCATTTTTTATTTTTGTTTGTTGTATTGAACCCATTGCATTCACAGACTCTTGAAGAAAATATCGAACAGGTATTTACAGATTTTCAGTTAATGGGAATGTCTGTATGGGTTGAAAACAATGGGATTGAGCAATCCTTTCATTTTGGTTTAAAAGATTTGGACCGAAACCTTGAAATAGACGCGCAGACCAAATACCGTATTGCTTCAATCTCAAAAACTGTTACTGCGCTTGGCCTGTTAAAGCTTTATGATAATGGGCTTTTTAACCTGGACGACCCCATTAATGATTATTTGAGTTTCCCCATTACAAATCCATCGTTTCCGGGTACTGAAATCACCTTCAGAATGTTACTGTCTCACACATCAAGCATACAGGATGGCTCCGGTTATAACGGTTTTTTAAATGCCACTTTTTCGCAGAATCCCATTCCCAGTCTGGAAGCTTTGCTCAGTCAGGGAGGTGCTTTTTACACTGCCAATATGTATCGCACAGAGACACCGGGCACTTTTTTTGCATACAGCAACCTCAATTATGGGGTTATTGCCACTTTGATCGAGGCCATTAGCAATGAGCGATTTGATGTGTATATGAAAAATGAACTACTCAGCCCCTTGGGTATTACCGGAAGCTACAACATTCAGGATATCAATGATATTGATGACATCGCTGTATTGTATCGCAATCAGGGTGGTTGGAATCCACAGTTTGATAACTATCAGGGTGTGATGCCTTCACCGCCTTCCAATTTGCCCTCTCTGGTTTTGGGTACCAACGGATTGTTTTTTTCGCCACAAGGCGGTTTGCGGGCTTCTGCAAACGAATTGGGAACAATCTTGCAATTTTTAAAATCTGATGGAGCTACCATCCCGGGTATTGTATCTGAATTAACCATTGAGGAAATGAAATCGATTCAATGGAATTTTAATGGTAGCAACGGTGATAACTATTTTGACTTGTTTAACCGCTGGGGACTGGGCGTGCATCATGCCAATTTATCTGAAGACGATCAGATTTGCCTCAATTCTGAATGGGGCACTTTTATGGGACATCCCGGTGAAGCTTACGGGTTGATTAGTGACGCCTATTTTTCTGAGGAAGGGGAAGTTGCATTTTCCTTTTTAACCAATGGCAGTTTTTTGGGGTATCAATTTGGGAATATAAGTTCCTACTATACGGTTGAAGAAGCTTTGTTTGCTGTATTGTGTGCTTATTTTAATGAACCACTTGCGATTGATGAGGTTGCTTTTGAGCATATAACTGTTTTTCCAAATCCCGTTACAGAGGAATTATCAATTGAAGGGATAAAGGAGTTTCCCGTTCAGGTTAGGTTGTTTGATTTACGTGGAGTCCTTTTGTTTTCAAAGAGAATCGAAGAGATTGAAAAGAGGACTTTAAGCTTTTCTGAAATACAACGGGGTCTTTATTTTCTTCAAATTGAAGCGCCTTTCGGCGAAAGCCAAAAAACGGTTAAGATTTTGAAACAATAAAAAAGCCGGAAACTTTGTCCGGCTTTTAGATGTAAAAATGGGATTTAAATTTTAACGGTCAACACCGGAATTTGAGCTTTGTTTGCAACTTCTTCACCAACACTTCCCGCCAAAACTTTATTGAGTCCTTTTCTGCCGTGAGTGGGAATAGCGATGAGGTCTGCATTATGCAATTCTGCGGTATTTTGAATCCCTTCCGGTATGGAATAATCATTGAAAATAATGATGTTTTCAGAATCATAGGAAAGGTTTGTTTTGTTTAGAAACAAACGCATTTGCTCCCTGATTTCGGGCGTGCTTTTGAAATTAGCGTTTGGGGTATTGATATAGACCAATTTTAATGTGGCTTTGTATTTATCAGCAAACGCTTTTATGGTTTTGAATGCTTTCAGGTTTTCGGTACTAAAATCTGAGCCAAACACGATTGTTTTGGGATCAAATTTATCAGTTTTGGATTTAACAACCAGTACAGGTATATCTGAAGTGCGCACTACTTTTTCTGTATTGGAGCCCACAAAATATCCTTTTACACCACTGGTTCCTTGTGACCCCATCACAATAAAGTCTGCATCAATTTCCTTGGCAGTACTGTCGATTTCTTCAAATACTTTGAAGTGTTTAATGACCGGTGTCACATTCACGCCCTTCATAAAGGGTTTATCAATAAATTGTTCAAATTGCTTGTTTGCCAATTGCATAAAGAAAAGAAGTTCACGTCTTTTTGTGGCTTCAGTAATGCTAATCAACTGATCTGAAATATCAAGCATATGGAGGAGAAACAGCTCGGCTTTGAATTTTTTTGCCATTGTTGCTGCAACTTGTAGTGCATATTCTGAGTGACTTGAAAAGTCAACGGGTACGATTATTTTTTTCATGAATTCTGGGTTTTTAAGTGTTAAACTGTCATTGAAAACAAGCGGGTTTGCGGTTGTTTTTGTTGGTATAAAATATCAAAAGCCATACACACATTTCTAATGAATGGTCTTCCTTTTTCAAGAACTTGAATCGCGTTTGATTGTATCACAATCAAACCATCTTTTTGCATTTCGGCAAGTTTGGATTTTATATCTGTAAAATCGAGTAGGCCTTCTTCTTCAGGGGTCCATTTTGTTTGAAGATTACACATTAAATTGAGAATGTGTTTTCTGATGATTTGATCACTGTCACTTAACAAATGCCCTTTGAAAACGGGAATTTCATCTTGTTTTAAAAGTGAATAATAGTTTTCAATATTTTTTTCATTTTGGGCAAAAGCAGTCCAGCTGTCACTTATGGAGGATGCGCCCAGTCCAATCATAATCTTATTGGTTGTGGTGGTATAACCCATAAAATTGCGATGCAGGGTTTTGTTTTGCATAGCAAGAGTCAATTCGTCATCAGGAAGTGCAAAATGATCCATACCCACCTCAACATAGCCATTTTTTTCAAGCCACATTTTTCCGATTTCATATTGAGTACGTTTTTGTTCCGGATTGGGAAGGTTCTCTTCACTAAATCCTCTTTGGCCGTTTCCTTTTATCCAGGGTACGTGTGCATAACTGTAAAAGGCAATTCGGTCAGGGCGAAGTTCTTTGGTTTTTTCAATGGTGTATTTCACGTGTTCCAGGGTTTGAAATGGCAGTCCAAAAATGAGATCATGGCCCACAGAAGAATAGCCTATTTCACGCGCCAATTCTGTAACCTTTTTTACATTTTCAAAAGGCTGAACACGGTGAATGGCGATTTGTACTTCCCTGTTGTAATCCTGAACTCCAAAACTCACACGCCTGAAACCCAAATCATATAAAGTTTGTAAATGTTCTTTGGTGGTGTTATTGGGGTGTCCTTCAAAACTAAAGGTATGGCCTTCATCAATCACTGTGTTTTCCAGTAATCCACTCATTAATCTTGTTAAGTTCTCAGGACTGAAAAATGTGGGTGTTCCACCGCCCAGATGTATTTCTTTGATAACAGGTTTTTCCACAAGCAATTCTTTGTAAAGTTGCCACTCTTTTAAAAGGGCATTGATGTAGGGTTCTTCAACTTCGTGTCTTTTGGTAATGCGTTTGTGGCACCCACAAAAGGTGCATAAACTTTCACAAAAGGGAAGATGTATATAAAGACTCACACCTTCTGAGATATTGAGTAAATCAAATTGTTTTTTTAACCTGATTTTCCAGTCCACAGCAGTAAAACTGTCAGTATCCCAATAGGGAACTGTTGGGTAGCTGGTGTATCGTGGCCCGGGAACATTGTATTTTTGAATGAGTTCTTGCATCCTCTTGTTATTGTTTCACAAAGGTAAAATGAGCAGGTATAGCGACCTATGATATTGGTCATAAAAAAAACCGAACTTGAGGTTCGGTTTAAATTTTATAAAAATGGAAAGTTACATTTTCCTTACACTACCGGAGGTGGATTTGTTTTGATTAACCACTTCGGGTTCACCATAATATTTGATGTTACCACCACTAGAGGCTTTTGCATCAAGAGACCTAATGATATTGAGTGTAATATCTGCACCACTGGAGGCTTTGGATGTACAATAAATACTTTCTAATTCCTTGGCATCAATTGAACTGCCACTAGAAGCCTTCGAGCTAAAATTTCTTGCTTGCCCCCTTAAGTTTATTGTTGAACCACTGCTGGATTCAGCAATAAGTTCTCGAGCAACAAGACTCAAATCCATTTGTGAACCACTACTTGCCTTTACATATAAGTCATCAGAAAGCATGCTGGAAAGACTTTTAATTGATGCACCACTGCTGGCTTGTAATCCTTCAAGTTCAACAAAAGCAATAGTTATTTTTTTTGATTTAGCATTTCTTATGTTTTTATCAGTTTTAACATAAAGAGTTCCATCAATAAGTTCTGTTATAATATGCTCTTGAAGATTTTCATCAGCTTCTACCGAAACAATCTGAAGATAGGATTCAACAAGAAAAACTTCAAGTCCGTTACTTGCTTTTACCACATCAATTTTTTCTTTAAACATCCTGTCGTCTTTGATAACATTACCATTTCCTTCTATACTTTCAAAGGGCAAATTAAAAACACAACTATTGGCAATTATTAAAATAAAAACTAAAAATGATACTTTTAAGAATTTCATAGGGTTCTTTTTTAATTAGATTTAACTTTAATTCCTCTTTTGTCTAGTTTTACTCTCACAGAATCACGTTCATCTGCGATGTTAATGTCAATTCCGTCTCTATCAATTTTTATTCGGTTTCCTTCTTTCCATGTTTCTTGCCAGTTTTCATCATCCCAGTCGATAACATGATATTCTACATCGGTATTGTCATTAGAATAGGAAGATGAGTTTTTTTCAGAGCAATCATTACAAAATGTTTTGCCATCTTGAATTTCCAGATATTTAGATTCCTGTCCATTGAGAAGAATATCCCGATATCTTGAAGAATTTCTGTGGTAACTATAGGTATTGTTGTCTGCGAAAAGGTAACTTCCCACCGGCAAATATAAGGTAATTTCTATTTCCTGATCACGGTATTTTTCTTCAACAGATGTTATAAAGTAGCCGTCAAGTATGAGATTGTTTGCCTCAAATTTGTGGTTGTGGGAAATGGCTTCAGCTCTGTTTTTTGCTTCTATATAATCCCGTCCATTTGCTTTTTTATTCACCATTAAAGAGGCCAAAGAGTCTTTTGTTGATCTTACAATAAGTCTTAGATTGTTTGAATAAATCACTTGCTCATCGTTTTCATTGTATTTGAGTGAAAATCCGCTGCTTTTAAAAGCATCTTTTTCATAATCTGGATTTGCATTCATTCTCAAATAAAGTGTATCTCCAGTTTTGATATTTAATTCTTCTGTTTGAATGACACTGCCTTCATTGGAATGTTCAACGGCTTGTAAGACACCAATACTTATCAAACTAAAAACAGCAATTAACCATAAGCCAAGCAAGGTTAGTTTTGCTGCTTTACCAATTGATTTTAAATTGTCAACCAAAATTTTCAATCCAAGGATAAAAAGGAAGAAAAAGGGAATGGCAATAGATAAGAAAATCAAAATTGATAACAACCAAATAGGAACTAAGGTATCATTTACAATATGAAAGGCTTCTGCATACCAGCTACCAAAAAAGCCTGAAATCCCTGTTATAAATAAACCTATAAATAAACCAATTAAGGTTGTAGCTGCTACTAAGATGATAATAACACCGATAAACTTTACAAAAACAGTAAGTAGTGCTAATAGAATCTTACCCACGGTATCAAAAAAGGATTCAGAACCTGTTTTGATTTTTTTTCCATAAGCATCATAATCGGCATTTTTTACTTTATCGGCTACATTGTCATAGGTTTCTTTGAATTTTCTTTCAATATTGGAAATATTAACCGGTTTTCCACGCATTGTTAGTTTATCTGCCGTGGTAACTGCTTCCGGAACTAAAATCCAGAAAATAATATAGATTAAAATAAAAGTACCGCTTGAGAAGATGGTTAATAATATCCAAATAAGTCTTAACCAAATAGCGTCTAGCCCAATGTAATGTCCTAATCCCGATGAAACCCCTCCAATATATTTATTGTCAGGATCTCTGAATAGCTTTTTATATCCTTTTGCACTCTTTTGCTCAGTACTTCCGGTATTTGTTGAGTTTGAAAACATTTCTTCATCTATCGCATAGTCTTCAGGTTGTCCCATTACCGCAATAACTTCATCAAGTTCTTTTATTGTGATTACCTGCTTGTTTGTGTCCAGCTTTTCAGAAAATAATTCAGCAATGCGCGCTTCTATGTCTTTAATAATCTCGTCGCGTCCATCAGGGTCTGAAAAAGAACGTTTAATAGCAGTTAGATATCGATTTAGTTTTGCGAAGGCATCTTCATCGATGTGGAAAAATGTTCCGGCTAAATTTATGTTTACTGTTTTGTTCATGATTTTTTATTTTGGCGTGTTACTTTTGATACGGCTAGCTTAAGTTCGTCCCAGGTGCCGTCTAATTCATTTAAAAATAGTTTACCTGTTTCAGTGAGTTCATAATATTTTCTTGGGGGTCCACTGCTGGATTCTTCCCATCGATAGCTTAATAAACCTGCGTTTTTTAATCGCGTGAGTAGGGGATATACTGTGCCTTCAACGACCAGCATTTTTGCGTCTTTTAAGGTCTCAAGTAGGTCTGAAGTATATGCTTCGCCATCCTTTAAAATGGAAAGGATACAGTACTCAAGTACACCTTTGCGCATTTGTGCTTTTGTGTTTTCAATGTTCATGTTAACAATTTTTAATTGATGTTAAAGTTGGCAATTCTTCAAAATAAAGTAAAACTTCTTCAACCTCTATGCGATTGATGTTGTCTTTAATTTCTGAGGAACTAAGAGTAGAAGGAGCTAGTATCTCCATTACTACAGCCAACAAAATACTTACTAGTGTGCCCATTTTTTGATTGATTTTGATATCACTACGATTCCCTCGCAATGAAGTTGATTTTTGATGAATGAATCCTTTTTGGTTACTGCTAAAATATAATACCTATTAGATTACTATGCAAATATATATATAAAAGATAGTATTATGCAAAACATAGTACCAAATATTAACATAAAATTAACAAATCATAATTTGTAATTTTTGATTCAAATATTCAGGAATTAGAGTAAATTAGCCATATCATGAAGATTACACCACAAAAAATCAATAGCTTTCTGTTTTTTAAATTACCTGCAGCATTTTTTTGCGGAGTTAGGGTGAAAGAACTTGAAACAACCCAGTGTATCACTACAGTGAGGCATCGATGGATCAATCAGAATCCATTTAACTCGATGTATTTTGCCGTGCAGGCCATGGCAGCAGAATTAAGTACAGGGGCACTTGTGATGATGCACATTAAAGAAAGCAATCAAAAAATATCCATGCTGGTTGCCAATCAAAAAGGAAATTACAACAGAAAAGCTACCGGTAAAATTACTTTTTCCTGTAATGATGGCGAAAAGGTAGTTTCAGCGATAGAAGAAACGATTCGCACAGGTGAGGGTGTCACTTTTTGGATGACATCCATTGGAAAGGATAAGGAAGGTGAAGTGGTCTCTACCAGTGAGTTTGAATGGCGCGTTAAGATCAGTGTAAAATAAATGAAGCTTTAAAAATGAAACTCCAGTCTACTGATAAAGTAATTGTTTTTTAGATCCAGTTTTGCCAATTCTCCTCCTGAATTTAAAAAGGAAGCATCTGAGGTGTATTCAGGAATATACCTGAATGAGAGTCCCAGTCGATACTTTCCAATTTCATACATAACACCTGCTTTTAAATTGTAATTAAAGCCTCCATCCCGACTGTTAAATCGTTCTCCGTCAAGCGAACCTTTAAAACGGTCTGAATGCAAGTTAATTCCACCGCCAATAAAGGGCTCTATGCGGTTTGAGGAATTGAAATTGTATTGTATATCAATAGTATATACAAAGGAGTGTACCCTCACGTCCAGTGATTGTGTTGAGGAATTTAAATTATGAGATGATGCAACACCATAAGACGCTTCTGACCCTAAAAACAGTTTATCCTGTAAGCTACCTAAAAATCCGGGAGAAGCCAAGACACCCAGACTCATCTGAGGAACTAAAACAGCCTTCTCTGTATCACTAAAAACCAAATTATTTACTGAAACACCTGCACCTGCATAAAGCCAAAAAACATCAGACAAAAACCTGTTGCTTTGCGCTATTTCTTTTTCCGTTAATTCAAATTCGGTGCTATAATCACATGAATTATAAGTTTCAGTAAGGCTTATCAAATTATTTTTATTGAAAGAACCGGTGCGCGCAATAGTTTCCCTTATGGAGCTGCAATCATTAAAGGCCAGGTTCAAAATGCCGGGAATGATCATCTTGTTTTCTGAGACCTCAATGGAAATCCATTTTGAATCCTTTTTTTGGATATAAAAAAGCGAGTTGTTCTTTTGATACAGTGTTGCTTTCCCTTGAACCAGTTTAGTAAGTAAAGTGTTTTGATTGTCGATTTGTTTTACAACAACCTCATTATCATCAATAATGAGGGTTTTAATTTGGCTGTAGCCAAAGACTCTTGAGGATTGGCCACTGCGATAACGTAGTAATTTATTGTCGTGGTCTATTGAAAATCGGCCGCTGTAAGTATTGTCGCTGGTGTCCACCAGAGTTCCGTTTTTAAAATTTTGAGAAAAAACAAAGCCCGAAAATAAAAAAGCAATGAAGATGAGACAAATTTTATAGGCATTCATAATCTTAACGTTGATTTCAATTGAAATATACGAATTAGACACTCACAGAGTTGTTAAGGCTTCGGTAATTTTTTAGTTAAAAAGAGGGATTATTTTTTATTTGCTTTGATCATCATTTCCAACATATCCCACATTTCGGGTGTGACCATTTCCAAAAGATTGAATTGGCCGGCACCTTTAAGCCACTCACCTCCGTCAATGGTAATGACTTCGCCGTTTAGATATTGTGCAAAATCAGAGACCAAATAAGCCGCCAGATTGGCTAGTTCCTGATGGTCACCCACTCGTTTGAGCGGAACTTTTTTAGCCAAATCAAATTTTTCTTTTAAATCACCTGGAAGCAATCTGTCCCACGCACCTTTAGTGGGAAAGGGACCGGGAGCAATCGCGTGGTGACGAATACCATATTTTGCCCATTCCACAGCGAGGGAGCGCGTCATTGCCAGTACCCCTGCCTTTGCAGTCGCACTGGGAACGACATAGGCCGAACCGGTCCAGGCATAAGTCGTGACAATGTTTACCACGGTTTTGTTGGTTTCCTTTTTATCAATCCAGTGTTTACCGAAGGCCAACGTACAGTTTTTACTTCCTTTTAAAACAATATCAATAATGGTATCAAATGCATTTGCAGAAAGGCGCTCTGTGGGCGAAATAAAATTGCCTGCTGCATTGTTTAGCAAAACATCCACCTGACCAAATTCAGCAACCGAGGCTTTGACCATCGCTTCCACTTCGTCATAATTCCTGACATCACAAGCAACCGAAAGTACTTTGCCCCCTGTAGCGGCTTCCATTTCCTTAGCGGTATTTTGGAGTTTCTCAAGATTACGTGAAGTAATCACGACATTGGCGCCCAGTTCAAGAAAGTAAGTGGCCATGGACTTCCCGAGTCCGCTGCCGCCTCCTGTTACTACGATGGTTTTTCCTTTTAGCGCGTTGTCGCGGAGCATTTTTTGACTGTGGTTCATTGGGTTTTAATGTTTATAGTTTATTATTTTTTAAAATTTAATTTTGTTTAGTTCGATGTGTCTATCAAAATTGTCATTTTTTTAACTTTACTTTTACTGGAAGACTATTGAACAGAATCCATCAAAATCTGTAACATCTCAATCGCAGCATCACTGATTCTGGTTCCCGGACCGTAAACAGCAACGGCACCGGCATCAAAAAGATATTGGTAATCTTGTTGGGGTATTACACCACCCACAATGACCATAATGTCTTCGCGACCAAATTTCTTCAGTTCTTCAATTACTTGAGGGACCAGTGTTTTATGACCTGCAGCCAGTGAGGAGATACCCAGAATATGCACATCATTTTCTACAGCTTGTTTGGCAGCTTCTTTGGGAGTTTGGAATAGAGGGCCAATATCGACATCAAACCCAACATCTGCATAGCCGGTAGCGACTACTTTGGCACCACGATCGTGACCGTCCTGGCCCATTTTGGCAATCATTATTCGCGGACGCCGGCCTTCCATTTCGGCGAACTCATTGGCCATTTTCCTTGCCTTTTCAAAGGACGGGTCTTGTTTTACTTCTTTGCTATACACGCCACTAAAGGATTTAATTTGAGCTTTGTATCTGCCAAATACGGTTTCAAGCGCATCACTGATTTCTCCCAGTGTAGCTCTTTCGCGGGCAGCTTCCACCGCTAAAGCTAATAAATTCCCGCGAAAGCGGGAATCTTTTGAATCAGTTTCAGAACTCTCTCTCAAATCTACTGATTTTTTTGCGGCTTCCGTCAATTTTGTTAAAGCCGCTTTTACTTTTTCAGAATTACGATCTGCTTTGATTTTGTTTAATCGTTCAATTTGTGACAAACGCACTTTTTGATTATCGACATCCAGTATTTGTAGCGGGTCTTCTTGCTCGAGTCGGTATTTATTGACACCCACAATAACATCCTGACTACTGTCTATACGGGCTTGTTTTTTAGCGGCTGCTTCTTCAATGCGCATTTTGGGAATTCCGGCTTCAATGGCTTTGGTCATTCCTCCAAGTTTTTCTACTTCCTGAATGAGTTCCCAAGCCCTGTTGGCGATATCATTGGTTAGGTTTTCAAGGTAGTAACTTCCTGCCCAGGGGTCAACAGTGCGGGTAATTTCGGTTTCCTGTTGTAAGAAAATCTGTGTGTTTCTGGCGATGCGCGCGGAAAAGTCTGTGGGCAAAGCAATGGCTTCATCAAGGGCATTGGTGTGTAATGATTGTGTTCCACCAAAAGCAGCTGCGGCAGCTTCAATACAGGTGCGTGCCACGTTATTAAACGGGTCTTGTTCTGTAAGGCTCCATCCGCTGGTTTGACAGTGGGTGCGGAGTGCCAATGATTTTTCATTTTTTTGGTCAAATTGCTTAACGATCTTTGCCCAGAGCATTCGGGCGGCGCGCATTTTGGCAATTTCCATAAAATGGTTCATGCCAATCGCCCAAAAAAAAGATAATCGGGGAGCAAAGCTATCAATATCCATCCCTGCAGCAATACCGGTTCTTAAGTATTCCAACCCATCGGCCAGGGTGTAAGCAAGCTCAATATCACACGTAGCCCCGGCTTCCTGCATATGGTAGCCTGAAATGCTTATGGAATTGAACTTAGGCATGTTTTTAGAAGTATATTCAAAGATATCTGAAACGATTTTCATGGACGGTGTGGGTGGGTAGATATAGGTATTTCGCACCATAAACTCCTTGAGAATATCGTTTTGTATGGTTCCGGCGAGTTGGTCCGGTGAGACGCCTTGTTCTTGGGCAGCTACAATATAGAAAGCCATAATGGGCAGCACGGCACCGTTCATCGTCATCGATACACTCATTTTGTCTAACGGAATCTGGTCAAATAGAATTTTCATATCCTCGACACTGTCAATGGCTACACCTGCTTTTCCCACATCGCCCTGCACGCGCTCGTGATCACTGTCATACCCACGATGGGTAGCGAGATCAAAAGCAACAGAGAGTCCTTTTTGACCGGCAGCAAGATTCCGTCTGTAAAAGGCGTTGCTGTCTTCAGCGGTTGAAAAACCTGCGTATTGACGTATGGTCCATGGTTTTTGAACATACATGGTGGAATAGGGGCCTCTTAAATGAGGTGCGATGCCTGCAACAAAATCGAGGTGTTTTAGTTGCAAGATATCCTCTTTGGAATAGGTTTTTTTTATCGAAAAACCTTCAGCGGTATCCAATCTCTTCTCTTTAGAGGGAAGGGAATTTTCAGCTTTGTGGATTTTTATATGTTGTATGTTTTTTCTATTCATTGTCCAATCGTTCTTGTTCCAGTTTTTCTGCAAGTCGTCTTTCTATAATCGGTTCAATCAATGTTTTTCTTGGTTTTGTTTTTACGAAAGGGTAAAGCTCCAAATCGTGCTTCATACGGTCTTCTTTGTTGGGGTGTTTGTTTGTGCCCAGCAATACTTTTTCACCATCATCAAATGCCTTCTGCTCTTTTGCAGCACTTTCTTTGATTTTCTTCTGGATGGTCCCTTCTTTTAATTGAGCCAGGAATCCGCCGGCTTTCTCGATGTCTTTGAAGATTTCCAAGGCTTTTTCAGCGAGCTGCGTGGTTAAACTTTCGATATAAAAAGACCCGTCTGAAGCATTTGTGACCGAATCAAAATAACTCTCGTGTTTTAATATGAGCAATTGATTTCTGGAAATACGTTCGCCAAATTCATTGCTTTTATGGTACAAGCTGTCATAAGGGATGTTGCAAATGGTGTCTGCCCCGCCAAGAACCGCACTCATACATTCTGTGGTTGTGCGCAACATATTGACGTTATAGTCATAGAGCGTTTTGTTACGATTTGAAGGTGTGACAACAATATGACAGGCTGTAGTGATATTGTATTCCTTGGCTAAACTTGCATAAAGCAAACGCAGGGCTCTTATTTTGGCGATTTCAAAAAAGTAATTGCTCCCTTGAGCCACTTTAAAAATGGTTTTTTGTATTGTTTCCGGTTTGGAGGCAAAGACATTCAGGTATTCATTGCAATGGGCAAGGGCATAAGCAAGTTGCTGGATTATGGTTGCACCGGAATTTTGGTAAGCAGTGGTATCTACTGAAAGTGCTTTTGTTTTAGTACAAATTCTTTCCAGTTGGTTAAAATCTTCTTTGAGAGTGTTGTACCAGTTTCCGTCTTTGGTGTGGTGGTTGATGATATCGTTTAACAGGAATACATTTGCTTTCGCGAAAGCGGGATTTTTACAGAATTCCGGAGAAAGAAATTTCAGGTCAAAATAAAAAATGTGGTTTTCAACGGGAAGATTCTTAAAAAGTGTGTCTGTGTTAAATTCTTTTTCAGCGGTAAAATAAATGGCTTCGGCACCTCTTTGCAGGGCGTCCTGCGCGAGTTTGTTTGCTACTTCAACGTCATCAATAAAAATAAACTGTCCAATATTCCAACCTTCCGGCTGACCGGGAATGGGGGTGAAGCCCTCCAGAAATTCATCACGGTGGTAAAACGGTTTCACGTGGATGCCTTCAGGTGATTTCCAAATAAGGTTTTCATTGTAGTCTGCACCTTTTAAATCGGCCTGGATTTTTTGTTTCCACTCTTTTGAGGAGACCGAAGTAAAATCCTCGAATAAATTATTAGTCATTTAATGTTTTTTTAGTCTTTTAAACTATCTTGATGTTCTATGATGAAGATTTCTTCGTTTTCTTTTTTGAGGTAATAGGTTTCACGTGCAAATTTTTCCATTTGGTCTTCATCTTTCAGTTTTTCTATAAACTCTTTATCATTGGTAATTTCATTTTGAAAGTACTCTTTGTTGTTTTTTAGTTCTTTAATTTCGTCACTAAGTTCTTTATGGACAAAAAAGGAATTGGCATCAAAGTAGAACATCCAGGCCGCAAATACCAATATAATAAGGAAGTATTTGTTGCTTAATCGTTTAAACCATTTGTTTTTTTTAAGTTTTGAAAGCATCTCCTTACACTTTGAGTTTTTGATTTATAATTGTTCTAACTATATCAACTGCAACTGTATTGTATCGATTTGTTGGAATAATGATGTCTGCATACTCTTTAGTAGGCTCTATAAACTGCTGATGCATGGGTTTTAATGTTGTTTGGTAACGGTTTAAAACTTCATCAAGATCACGTCCCCTTTCTGCAATATCTCTTTTTAATCGCCTAATGAGACGCTCATCACTGTCTGCGTGTACGTAGATTTTAATGTCAAACATTTTGCGTATTTCAGGATGTGTGAGAATTAAAATTCCTTCGATTATCATCACATGTTTTGGCACGGTGGTTATGGTCTTACCGGTTCTGTTATGTTCTACAAACGAATAGACAGGTTGCTGTATAGGATTTCCCTTCTTTAGTTCTTTCAAATGAGAAACAAGTAATTCAAAATCAATGGCCTGTGGGTGGTCAAAATTGATTTTTACCCGTTCTTCAAAACTCAAATGGGAGGTGTCTTTATAATAAGAATCTTGAGAAATTACACCCACTTCATCGGGTGGAAGTTCATTGATAATTTGATTCACAACGGTTGTTTTTCCGCTTCCGGTACCACCGGCAATACCTATTATTAACATTATAGAATTGTTTTAGCAAAGGTACTATTATTTTTGAGCGATTTTCAACAGAAAACTTAGTTACTTATCCCTTTAACTTCTTCAATAGTAACTTTTTTATCCTGTGTGTTGCTCCACGCGTTCATTATATAGTTCATCACATCTGCCACTTCACGATCTGAAAGTCCCATTGGGGGCATCACGTTGTTGTATGTCACTCCGTTTACAACAATTTCTCCGCTTTGTCCATATTTAACGGCGTGAATGCTTTCTGCTCTTTTTTCTGTAAGCCAGTCTGCTCCATCAAGTGGGGGGAAAATTCCCCTGGTTCCTTTACCATTTGGCAGGTGGCATTGAACACAAAACCCGTCATAAACCTCACGCCCTCGATCTATGCTTTTTTGCAAATCTGTTTTTTCCTGAATACTTTCGCTGGCAACATATCCAATCTTTTCTGTATTGTTTTTTTCTTTTGATTGACAGGAAAACAGTAAAACTCCTAGAAAGGCTATACTTATTAAGCGTATATGATTTGTCATTAATTGGGTACAATTTTAACAATTCCTTTTCCCTCAACACCCATATAAACATAACCATCAGGGCCCATTTTTACGGTGCGAACTCTTCCAATGTTTTCGGCGATTTTTTTTCGCTCTATAATTTTTTCTCCCTCTAGTTTTACAAGTTCAAGGTATTGAAACTTTAGTGACCCTACCAAGAGTTGATTTTTCCATTCCGGGTAGGTGTCACCGGTTACAAACACCATACCGCTGGGCGCAATTGAGGGTGTCCAGTAGTAAAGAGGTTGTTCCATGCCTGGTTTTTCAGTTTCTTCTGTGATTGTGGTTCCGCTATAATTTACGCCATAAGTTATTGTGGGCCAACCATAATTTGCTCCTTTAGTATGAACATTAATTTCGTCACCACCTTTTGGGCCGTGCTCGTGAGACCAGATTTTTCCGGTTTCAGGATGAAGGTCTATTCCTTGCTGGTTGCGGTGTCCATAAGTATAAACGGCCCCTTTAGCGCCGGGTTCATTTACAAAGGGATTGTCGCTTGGAATACTTCCATCTTCGTTTAGGCGGTATGTTTTACCTCCATCTCGTGTGATATCTTGCGGATTTTCATCCCTGTTTCCACGATCTCCTATAGTAAAATATAGATAGCCATCATTGTCAAACACAATGCGTGAACCAAAATGAACTCCTGCAGTGGTATTTGGAGTTGCTTTGTAGAGTACTTCAGTGTTTGTAAAGCTTGAACCTTCAAGCTTTGTTCTAACGAGCTTTGTGTTTCCTCCGTCTCCATCACCTTGTGTTGAGGAGTAAGTGATATATAACCATCCATTTTCATCATAGTTGGGGTGTGTTATAATATCAAGTAAACCACCCTGACCTCTGAGATAAAGATCATCAAATCCGGTTGAGATGGGTGTCGCTTGTTCTCCTTTTACTAAAGTGATTTCACCTGATTTGTCTCCCACTAACATCGAACCATCAGGAAGCCAGGTGAGTGCCCAAGGAATAGAAACTTCTGAAAAGATTGTTTCAAAGGAAAAAGAGGATTGTGTGGGTATTATTTCAACATCATTTTTTTTTACTTGTGCGCAAGAAATAAAAAAAGCTGAAAGAAAAAGAGCTAAAAATTTCATTTTCATAGTGGTTATTTTTAATTTTTTGAAAAGATAAAAAAAAGGAAATAAAATGGCTGCAAATGTTTTCATAAAATATATATTTGCAATCCGAAAATTAAAGTTTTTTAATTTTCATAGGCATGTGGCCCTTCGTCAAGCTCAGGACCGGGCTGCACCACTTGAAGATTAGTATATTTATAACTAATTGTCAAGAAATTTAAATTGAGCTTATTTACACATTTTCGGGATGTGGCGCAGCCTGGTAGCGTACTCGTCTGGGGGGCGAGGGGTCGCAAGTTCAAATCTTGTCATCCCGACAAGCACAAAAGTGATTTGCATTGCAAATCACTTTTTTTGTTCCCTGAAGCGTACAAAAACAATTTTGTAAAGCGAAAGGGAATAAAAAAAGTGAGAAAGCGTTAGCTTTCACTTTTGTATTTCCAGCATTGGATGTAAAAAGATTCTGTAAATCTTGATGCAATTTTGTAAAGCGAAAGGGAATAAAAAAGTGAGAAAGCGTTAGCTTTCACTTTTGTATTTCCAGCATTGGATGTAAAAAGATTCTGTAAATCTTCTTATTAAGACAAACAAAAAATGGTCAGCAATTGCTGACCATTTTTTGTTTAAAAGGGTTTCAGTTTATTTTTTAACCGGCAAATCTAACCCCGGCTTTGGAGCCTTGGCATTTCCTGTCATTAAATAGGTGTCAAACCATTGTAACATTCTTAAATTATAGTCATATTTTGACCCTGAGCGTCTGTTACCATGACCTTCACCGGGATAGTAAATGAGTCTTACAGGAAGATCGGGTTTACGCACTTTTAAATGACGGTATAATTCCATGGATTGGGCTGGGTGTACACGAGGATCGTCTGCACCATGCATAATGAGGATGGGTGTTTGAGAGCGATCTACATAGTAAATGGGGCTGCGCTCCAATTGCCATTGCCAACTATCAAAAATTCTCTTTCTGGAGTGAACTAAATACAATTCTTCAGGAATATCACTGGTTCCCCATTTAGAGATATTATTGCTTATGCCTACAAACATAACAGCTGCAGCAAATCTGTCAGAATAAAAAGTGCTCATCCAAGCTGAGGCATAGCCCCCATAAGAGCCACCTGTGACGCCAATTCTATTTTTATCGGCAATTCCTTGCGAAATTAAATAATCAACACCATCAACGATATCATCAAATTCTTTTCCGGCGAGGTCTCCCTGGCTGCTATATGTAAATTCGGTTCCACGACCGGTGCTACCTCTGTAGTTTGGGTAGAACACTGCATAGCCTTTTGCTGTTGCCATTTGACCGGGAATAGAATAAGCAGTTAACCATCCATTTGTATAATGTGCTTCAGGACCACCGTGTACAACTGTTATTAAAGGTACGGCAGTTCCTGTCTGATAGTTTAAAGGATACATTAATATACCATGAATATCAAAGGCACCATCTCTTGATTTGTATGAGACTACTTCTTGTTTACCAAGTTTGACCTCGCTTAACCACGGGTTATTATCAGTTCTTTTTTGGGGCGTGGCATTTCTGGTTGTCGCTAAAGTGAATACTTCAGTGGGGTGTTGTGGTGAGTTTGCCGTAAACGACATCGCACCATTTGAGGCTCTGGAAAACGAAGTGATATGATGAGCATCAGATTTGAAGATTACTTGTTTACCGGTACCGTCAGGACGAATGGTTCCAAGAACAGAGCTTGTGCTTTCGCTAGCCAAAAAGTGAATGGTATTTGCTGAAGTCCAGGAGATATTTTCATATTTTCCTTTAAAACCTACATCAATTTTTTGAGGCTTTCCACCTTCGGCAGAAACTGTCAAAATGCGTCCGTCTATGGGATCATGAATGTCTTTTGCCCCTCTTAAAGCAAGCCATTTGCTATCAGGACTCCATTCTATTTGTCCCAACTTTCCTTCATTGTTAATCGATGCAATTACATTTCTAGAAGTGCTGCTAACAATAAATACACCTTGCTTCATATATGAATCGTCAACTGAGGATGTTGGTGCTGCAGAAACAGCGATTTTTGTTCCGTCCGGACTCCAGTTCATCATATAGATTGAGCCTTCAACATTAAGTTGTTGTGCTTGCGGATTGTTTGCTGAAAGATTGACAATAAACCCTTTGCGCCGGCTAAAATCTTCCTCATAAAAATCAGGTGAATAGGTAAGGGGTGATTTTGGAGCATCGTCTCTTTCAGAAATTGAAAAAGCCAATCTGTTTCCATCAGCTTGCCAATTGTAGTTTGAGATGTTTGTACTGTATGAGAATAGTTTAGTTGCTTCTCCACCTGTGAGGCTTAATTCATAAAGTGCATTAGTGGAATCTCCAGATTGTCTGCTTAAAAAAGTGATGGTTCCTTTCCCGGGACGAAAAGTAACCTGACTCACACTCGAAGACGTAAAATAAGGTTTGGTTTCTCCTGTTGTGTTATTTAAAACATAAAGGTGTGTTGCGTTTGTTGCATTTTCTTTAAATGCATCTGCCGGCACACTCACTGTGTAAGCAACAAAGTTTCCGTTTTCAGATATTGTACTGCTTGTTACTGTTTTCATTTTTGCAACATGATCGGGTGTCATGCCTTGTGCAAATACTGTTGAAGTGGTGGAACTGACTAAAAATGTGGCTAGAAAGAGACCGAAAAAAAGCATTTTTTGTACAGATTTCCCATTGGAAAAGAATGTTTTCATCATTAAAATTTAGTTTGTGTTAATAAAAGCGGAAAGATACTAAATTTTATTTTTAAAGATAATATGAAATTATGCATTGCTATCGGAGTATTGTAAAAAAAAACTCCTTCAGTTTTGAAAGAGTTTTTGTGATTATTTAGACCTGCATTATTTTATTTTTTTTCCTTCCATTTCCTGTCCCCCCTGAAAGAGTGTAAGGCTTTTTATGGATCCGTCAGGATTTTTGTTGAAAGTCACTTTAGCTTCAACTATTTTAAGGAAAAAAGTGTTTTCACTTTCAGCAAAAATTTCAAATTCCGGCTGACCGGTTGCCTGAGCAAAAAGGCGATTGTTTTCACTTCTTACAACTATATGGAAAGAAGGTTGTAGCTCATAAGTACCTTCAAACTCAGTGAGTTTTTCTGGCGCCAGCGTGATGGACTCTTTCTCAGGTTCCGGTTTTTTATCGGTTTCTATACCCTTGCTTTTGTTGATTCTGTCTGCAAACAAGACTTCTTTTTTACCGTTTTTCAACGAAAAGTCATAGGTGGTAAAGCTGCCCTCAAACTGAAAGTTATTTTCAGATAGCGGAATCAGTCTGAAAGGTTGTCCACCTTCACGGGTACTGTAAAGTGCACCATCTTTGTGTGTGATATAACGAACTACATCTTCAAACTGATAAGCTCCGGTCCATTGCTGAAGCTGAGTTTCAGTAAGAGCAACAGCAGGTTTTTCAACCAAGGGTTTGCCCAGAACAATGGCTGTTGCTTTCAGGTTAAAGGTTTCTGGACCTTTACCGTTATCGTTTGTCAAAACAATAGCGTAAATGTTTTTTTCGGGCACATATATACCTGAAGTGGTAAAGCCAAAAATACCACCTGTATGCTCAATAGTTGCTACTCCGGCAAGTTCATTAGTTCCCCAGCCGTAACCATAATTGATGTGCTTCCCGTTATTTAAAGTGTAGTTTGTAAAAGCCAACTGCTTGCTTTTTTCTGAAATGAGTTTGTTGTGATGAATGGCTTTGTGCCATAAAAACATGTCATCAACAGTGGACATCAGTGACCCTGCTGCATAAGGTATGGTCATACTCAAATACTCAGCATTTTGATAGCTTTCGCCGGAAGGTTGATAGCCACTGGCCCGATTGGGAATTATTTTACTTCGACTCCCGTAGTAAGAGTTTTTCATTCCCAGTTTGTCAAAAATATTTTTCTGTATAAAATCTTCATAGCTCATTCCCGAAACTTGTTCAATGATATATCCCAGTAAAATGTATGCCGAGTTGTTGTATGCATATTGTTCCCCCGGTTCAAAGTCCACAGGTGAATCCTTAAAACTATTGATGATTTCAATGGGAGTCATATCAGTGCGTGCCAATTGCATCAAACCGGGCCCATCAGTATAGCTTTTTATTCCTGAAGTGTGGTTCAGCAAATGGTGTATGGTAACCTGATCGCCTTTGGGGTAATCTGCAATGTATTTTGAAAGCGGATCCTTTAGGCTAAGTTTACCTTGCTCCATAAGCATCAGGATGGCGACTCCGGTAAATTGTTTGGTGATGGAAGCCAATTCCAACACATTTTCAGGTTTCATAGAAACATTGAGTTCCAAATTTGCCATTCCAAATGCTTTTCTGTAAATGACCTTGTCATCTTTGGCAATTAGCACTGTTGCGCCGGGTGAGTCGGCAGGATATGCTTCGGCAAAAATAGCATCGATTTGTTTTTCAATGTGTTGAGATGAAGCGAAATGCATGCTTAAAAGCAACGCGAGTAGTACTGATAGAGATTTGATTTTCATTAGATTGTGATTTTCGATTGATATGCTATTTGTCTAATTGCTTTGGGTTGTGTTACAACTTATTGTAAAATTAGTCTTAATTCCATTGCCCAAAAAATCAAAATGACCTATTTTTGCCTATGCAAAACAACAATGTACTTATTTTAGATTTCGGATCACAATACACCCAACTAATTGCAAGGCGTGTAAGAGAGTTAAACATCTACTGCGAAATTCATCCTTATCACAAAATTCCTCAAAACTTAAAAAAATTCAAGGCGGTAATTCTTTCGGGAAGTCCTTTTTCCGTTCGTGCTGATGACGCTCCTCATCCTGACTTGTCTTCCATAAAATCACAGAAGCCACTTCTTGCAGTGTGTTATGGAGCACAATATTTGGCTCACTTTAATGGAGGAAATGTTGAGCAATCTGAAACCCGTGAATATGGGCGTGCCAAGCTTTCTGAAATTAAAGAAAATTGCGAACTTTTTGAAGGCATTGCACCGGGTAGTCAAGTATGGATGAGTCACGGTGATACCATAAAAAAATTACCTGAAAGAGGCGTTCTGCTTGCCAGTACTCACGATGTTGAATTTGCAGCTTACAAAATTGAGGGAGAGCAAACCTATGGCATCCAATTTCACCCGGAGGTTTATCACACAACAGATGGAAAAAAGTTACTTGAAAATTTTCTGGTAAACATTGCGGGTGTTTCTCAAACCTGGACTCCGGCTGCTTTTGTTGAAACCACAGTACAGGAGTTGAAAGAAAAATTAAAAAACGATAAAGTCGTTCTTGGCTTGAGCGGTGGTGTCGATTCATCGGTTGCTGCCATATTATTACATAAGGCCATTGGCAAAAACCTGTACTGTATTTTTGTCAATAACGGCTTGTTGCGAAAAGATGAGTTTGATAACGTTTTACATCAATACAAGGATATGGGATTGAATGTAAAAGGGGTTGATGCCACGGCTCGGTTTATGAATGCGTTAAATGGACTAAGTGACCCCGAAGCCAAACGAAAAGCCATTGGAAACGCATTTATTGAAGTATTTGATGATGAAGCCCACAAAATAAATGATGTGACTTGGCTCGCTCAAGGAACTATTTATCCAGATGTTATTGAATCAGTTTCAGTAAACGGGCCATCAGTGACAATAAAGTCACACCACAATGTAGGTGGGTTGCCTGATTTTATGAAATTAAAAATAGTGGAACCTCTAAGAATGTTATTCAAAGACGAAGTGAGGCGTGTGGGTGCAGAAATGGGAATCACTCAGGATATATTGGGAAGACACCCTTTTCCGGGTCCAGGGCTTGCCATACGCATATTGGGTGACATTACTCTCGAAAAAGTGCGTATCTTGCAGGAGGTTGATGCTGTTTTTATTAACAACCTCAAGAAATGGAATCTGTATGATCAAGTATGGCAAGCGGGTGCAATTTTACTTCCTGTAGATTCTGTGGGAGTGATGGGCGATGAGCGCACATATGAAAAAGCGGTGGTTTTAAGAGCCGTTGAAAGTACAGATGGTATGACGGCAGACTGGGTGAATTTGCCTTATGAATTTTTACAAGAAACCTCAAACCAAATAATAAATCGGGTAAAAGGCGTTAATAGAGTAGTATATGATATCAGTTCAAAACCACCTGCAACGATTGAATGGGAATAAGGGTTTTTAGTTTCAAGTTTCAAGTTCCAGGTTTAATGTCAAAATCTAAATTAATATTATAAGTGTGAAGGAGTTAATCATTGTTTTTTTACTATTTTTTTATTCAGGCTTGAGTGTCGCTCAAACTTCTTATGTGAGTCATAGGGTAGCTCAAGGCGAAACTGTTTTTAGTATCACTCAAAAGTACTCTATTTCAGAAGCAGATTTAATCAGGTTAAACCCTGAAGTGAAAAATGGATTGAAAGAAAATACAGTTCTTATCATCCCAAAAAGCTTGGAAAAAATTGAAAATCAATCAAATGGAGATGTTACTTTCAAGACGCATAAAGTAAAACGAAAAGAAACCATTTTTGGAATCGCCTCAATTTATGGAACTACTGTTGACGAGATAAAAAAATACAACAGACACCTTTATTCAAATAATTTAAAAAGAGGAGAAGAAATTAAAATACCCATTAAACAAGTAACAATTGTATCTCCCATTGACCCTGATATTTCTGTTACAAACCCTGATGAAATCCCGTCAGGAAAACACAAAGTTACATCTCAGGAAACTAAATTTGGGATTGCTAAAAAATATGGAATCACCATAGAAAAATTGGAAGCTTTAAACCCTTCCATTTATGGAACAGATAATTTGCCTGAAGGAATGATTCTCAATGTGCCAGAAAAAACTTCAGCAGAGGAACCAAAAATAGAGGATGAAAACTTTACCTTTTATACCGTTCAGGCAAAAGAGGGGTTTTATAGGTTAAAAGTACTTTTCGGTTTAACCGAAGAAGAAATTGTAGCTTTAAATCCGCATACAAAAGACGGATTAAAAGAAGGAATGGTAATTAAAATACCAAAAACAACAACAGCAGATGGTGCAATAGACGCTTCAGTGAGTAGCTCAAAAAAAGTAAGTTTAGAATACAATCTCAAAAACTTTAAACCAAAAAATGTAGTTGTTTTTCTTCCTTTTCAATTGAATAAAATTCAAAAAGATTCGCTGGCGTTAAATCAAAATGAACTTTCTACCAATGCAACCATGCGTTTGGCAGTTGATTTTTATGCAGGAGTTATGATGGCATCAGAGTTTGCAAAACAAAAAGGAATGTCTATCAATCTCCACGTTTTTGATTCTCAAGAGATGGAACAAGGTGTAAAGGAACTTTTCAGAAGAAAAAATATTACAAATGTTGACCTGGTGATAGGTCCCCTCAGACAAGCACTTGTTGAACGCACAGCTTCAGAACTATCTTCACTAAACATACCGGTACTTTCACCATTGAGTAACAGACAAGGAAAAATGTACCCCAATTTTATACAAAGCATACCACAAAATAATGTTCTAGAAAACAGGCTCATTAACTTTATAAAAGAAAATGGTCAAGGAAAAAATTTAATACTCATATCAGACAATACAAGTAGTGCAAAAAGACAGAAATTACAATCGGCTTTTCCTGATATTAAACTTGTATCACCCCGTGAGGGAAATTTTTTTAGAAGTACAGACATTTCTTCAAAGATTAATGATAATCAAGAAAACTGGGTTCTTCTCGAGTCTACTAACGCAACGGTTTTAAGCAGCGCTATTGGGGTGCTCAATAGCATAAGGAGAAGCCAGCAGGTGCGTCTTTTTACGCTCGATAAAAATGACGCGTTTGACTTTAGGGAAGTATCAAACATTCACTTAGCAAACCTTGAGTTTACATTTCCATCCTGGAACAAATCCTATAATTATAAAGAGAATATAAGATTTGTAGAAGCCTACAAAGAACAGTATTCCGTTTTACCAAACAGATTTGCATCACGCGGATTTGATATTACATATGACGCATTGTTGCGAATGGCTTTTGCCGAAACTATTTTTGAAGCAAATGATACCATAGACGGTGAGACCGTTTATGTTGAAAATAAATTCAATTACCAAAAAACAAGCTCCGGAGGTTATGTAAACAACGCGGTTTATATTTTAAAATACAACCAAGACCTTAACCTAGAAGAACTTGAATGAGCACTTCAAAAGTAATTTACCTAGGCAACTTAAGAACCCAATCCACTCATCTGGCATCGGGAAATAGCTATTTAACAGATGCACCAATAGATAACCAAGGCAAAGGAGAAGCTTTCTCGCCTACAGATACAGTTGCCACAGGTCTTGCAAATTGTATGCTCACCGTGATGGGAATAAAAGCAGCCTCACTCAATGTTAGTATGGAAGGTACAGAAGCCCAAGTGACCAAAGTGATGGCGAACAATCCAAGACGCATTTCTGAAATAAAGGTAGTACTTAGTTTTCCAAAAGGAATTTCAGAAAAGAATCAAAAAATACTTGAAAATACCGGCTTAACATGCCCTGTTGCAAAAAGTTTACACCCTGATATAGTACAAAATATTCAATTTCAATGATAATCAATTATATTTCAGTTTTATTGCTTTTCCTTTTTGTTGCTGAAAATCCAAATCGAATTGAATGGCAGGAAGAAAAGAAGCTGATTTGGGAACATTTTATGGGCAAACCGGATAATAGTAGTCCGTTTGCAGCATTGACACATTCCAGTATTGAGTTTAATTACAACGTGAGAAATGAAAATGGAAAATTAACTTTGACCACACGGGTAAACACTTATTTTGACACAAAAATGTCTTGGTTCAAGTCCAAGGAAGTAAATCAACACATCTTAAAACATGAGCAGGCACATTTTGATATAACAGAAATTCACTCCCGAAAATTACGAGAAGCATTTGCAAGCTATCGGGTTACTAAAAATTTTGAAAAAGACCTTTCAGCAATTTTTACTAAAGTCAATTCTGAACGTGAAAAGATGCAAAAACAATTTGACAAAGAATCAGACCACAGCCGAAACTTTCAAAATGAAGCACGCTGGCAAGAGTTCATAGCTGAAGAGCTCAAAAGACTTGAGAAGTGGAAAAGTTAGAAAGCATCAAATTAGAAAGCACCAAATTAAAAAGCACCAAATTCCAATAAAAAACTAAAACTTGAATCTTGAAACTTGAAACCTGACACGAGCGCAGCAAACTGTGCGCCATGCCTGCCGAAGGCTGGAAGCAAAACCCGAAGCCATTGAACCCCAACCCTGACAATCTCATAGAACTTGCCCACTACAAAATGCCTTTTGGTAAATACAAAAACTATTACCTGATAGACATTCCTGAATTTTATTATGTTTGGTTCAAACAAAAAGGCTTCCCTGATGGTAAATTGGGCAAAATGATGGAGCAGATGTATGAAATTAAACTTAATGGGCTTGAAGAACTCATCTACAATATCAGAAAAAAGTATCCAAAGTAACTCTTAGAATATTAACCAAAATTTCATTACCGAGTATCATTTCTTCTTTGTATTTTTGCCCATTGTAAAAAATGAGAAAATGGTTTTACAGGCAATCCTTAAAATCTAAACGCTCAATTCTAATATCTGAAATCTAACATCTAAAATGGCCAACACCAAATATATCTTTGTCACAGGAGGTGTAAGTTCTTCTTTAGGAAAGGGTATCATCGCGGCTTCATTAGCAAAATTATTACAGGCAAGGGGGTACAGAGTGACCATACAAAAACTGGATCCATACATCAATATTGATCCCGGAACGCTCAACCCTTATGAACACGGAGAATGTTATGTAACAAATGATGGAGCAGAAACCGATCTCGATCTGGGCCACTATGAACGATTTCTCAATGTTGCGACCTCCCAGGCAAACAATGTGACCACAGGTAGAATATATCAAAGTGTTATAGAAAAAGAACGCCGTGGAGAGTTTCTCGGAAAAACAGTTCAGGTCATACCACATATTACCAATGAAATAAAAGAACGCATTCAAATTTTAGGAAACAGTGGTGAATATGATATTGTTATCACAGAAATTGGTGGAACCGTGGGAGATATTGAGTCACTTCCTTACATAGAATCTGTTCGTCAATTAAAATGGGAACTGGGTGATGATAATGCCATTGTTATTCACCTCACTTTGGTGCCATTTCTCGCAGCCGCGGGCGAATTAAAAACCAAACCCACCCAGCATTCTGTAAAAGTTCTGATGGAAAGTGGTATCAGAGCCGATATTTTAGTGTGTAGAACAGAACACCATCTTTCAGACGAATTGAGAACGAAATTAGCCCTTTTCTGTAATGTAAAAAAGGAAGCCGTTATTGAGTCTATTGATGCTTCAACCATTTATGATGTTCCCAATATGATGCTTGAAGAGGGTCTCGACACCATTACACTTCAAAAATTAAATTTGACCTCCAAAAATGAGCCGGATTTAACCCGCTGGAATCAATTTCTACAACGCCATAAAAATCCCAAAACAGTTGTTAATATTGGGCTTATTGGAAAATATGTGGAGCTTCAGGATTCGTATAAATCCATATTGGAAGCTTTCATTCACGCCGGCGCAGAACTTGAAGTTAAAGTAAAAGTTACACCCATACATTCAGAGTATATTGATGCCAATACAATTGAAACTAAAATTGCAAGTTTGGACGGTATATTAGTTGCACCCGGTTTTGGTGAACGAGGCATCGAAGGAAAAATAGAAGCGGTAAAATATGCAAGAGAACACAAAATTCCCTTCTTTGGTATTTGTTTGGGTATGCAAATGGCAGTTATTGATTATGCCCGAAATGTCCTCAATTTAAAGGGTGCAAACTCCACCGAAATGGAGGCCGATACACCACACCCCGTCATCGATTTGATGGAAGAACAAAAAAGCATCGTTGATAAAGGAGGCACTATGAGATTGGGAGCCTGGAAGTGTGATTTAACGCCCGGAAGCTTAGTAGCTAAGGTATATGGCAACCCTATGATTGAAGAACGTCACCGCCATCGTTATGAATACAACAACAAGTATAAAGAACAACTTGAAGATGCCGGAATGCTCACAACAGGAGTTAATCCCGAAACTGGGCTTGTTGAAATCATTGAACTAAAGGACCACCCCTGGTTTGTGGGTGTTCAATACCATCCCGAGTATAAAAGTACTGTGGCAAATCCACATCCGCTTTTTGTAGCTTTTGTCAATGCGGCTTCAGTTTACAATAAAACGAAAACAATATAGATACAAATCAGTACCCACTGAAAATATAAAGATGATAGAAGAAAAGAAATTTGATTATAATTCATTGATAGGATTTAGTTTAATAGCACTAATCCTTATCTGGATGCTTTATCAAAATGCACCCACTCAAGAAGAACTTGAGGAAAAAGCCAAGATAGAACAAGCCGAAAAAGAAGCGCAACAAGAACCACTCAAAGAAGTTCCTCAAGCTCCTGTTGTGACTGAAACTGAATCTGTTGAAGAAATTTCAGACTCTCTTAGAATCGAAACCTTAAAAAATCAATTGGGCTCCTTTGCCTATGCGGCGGCCTTACCATCTGCAAAGGAAGAAATAACCACTCTAGAAAACGATGTTCTTGAATTAAAAATTAATAATAAAGGGGGCTATATTGTAGAAGCAACTTTAAAAAACTTCAAGACCTTTGACAGCATACCCATTTACCTCATAAAAGACGGTAATGCAGATTTAAACTTACAATTTCAGGCTGAAAACAGAATTTTAAACACTCGGGATCTTTATTTTGAACCCACGCTTACGCGAAATGGTGAAAACTCCATTCTATCGATGAAGTTAAAAGCTTCAGAAAACAGCTATCTGGAATACCGCTATGAAATCAAGCCGGGAGAATATATGCTTGATTTTGCGGTTCAGTCACAAGGACTCAGCAATATTGTCAATACTTCAACTCCTGCAGAAATGCAATGGCAACTCAAAGCGCACCGTAAAGCGAGAAGTATTTCCTACGAGAACAGATATACTGAAATGCTTTGGGAGTATGAAGGCGACAAAGACGATTATCTGGGTCAAGGAAAACAAGCAGAAGACAACGCCGGTGATGTAAGCTGGATTGCATACAAACAGCATTTCTTTACGTCCATTTTATTGACAGATACTCCTTTTAAAACAACTCATTTTACTTCAGAAAACCTGGTGCAGGATGAAGAAATTGACACGCTGTTTACCAAAAACTTTGTATCTAAATTTCCTTTAGAATTCAAAGCCGGAGAGCTAGCCTATTCGATGAATTGGTATTATGGCCCCAGTGATTTTAAAATTTTAGAAAGTTATAACCGCAATCTTGATGAAATCATCCCATTGGGCTGGGGTATCTTTGGGTGGATTAATAAATATCTGTTTATGCCCTTGTTTACCTGGCTGTCAACCTGGATAAGCAGTTATGGAATCATCATTATTGTTATGACGATTTTGATAAAAATTGTACTTTCTCCTGTACAATACAAACAATATCTTTCTCAGGCTAAGATGAAGATATTGCGTCCAGAAATTGAAGAGCTTGGCAAAAAGTATAAGGACAATGCCATGAAGAAGCAACAAGAAACCATGAAGCTCTACAGCAAGGCAGGTGCGAGCCCAATGGCAGGGTGTATCCCTGCATTGATGCAGCTTCCTGTGTTCTATGCGCTCTTTATGTTCTTCCCCTCTGCCTTTGATTTAAGACAAAAAGGCTTTCTATGGGCAGATGATTTGTCCAGTTATGATCAAATTGCATCACTTCCTTTTTATATCCCGTTTTATGGTGATCATATAGCATTATTCCCCATTTTAGCGGCGATTGCCATCTTTATCTATATGATGATGACCACCGGGCAAACGATGCAAATGCAGCAACAACCGGGTATGCCTAACATGAAGTTCATTATGTATTTGTCTCCGCTCATTATGTTGATTTTCTTCAACAACTTTGCCAGTGGACTTTCTTTGTATTATTTCATTTCCAATGTGATTACTATTGGAATTATGTTGGTTATAAAATATTTCGTTCTCGACGAAAACAAGATTTTAGCTAAGATTGAAGAGAAAAAGAAACAACCCAAAAAGCAAAATAAATTTCAGCGTAAAATGGCAGAAATCATGGAGCAAGCTGAAAAACAAAAAGCACTTCAGGAAAAACAAAAGAAGAAAAAATAAGAAGGTACTATTTTTAAGTTAAAGAAAGAGGAGGCCTGAGCTTCCTCTTTTTTTATTTTGTAATTTTGTAGGTGAAATTTTAAAAAGAGATATCTCCCCAAACAAACTTGGGGACGGGTAATAGATATGAAACGAGTAATAGTAGGTCTTAGCGGCGGAGTAGATTCCAGTGTAGCAGCTTTTCTTTTGAAAGAGCAAGGCTATGAGGTGATTGGGCTGTTTATGAAAAACTGGCACGACGACTCTGTAACGATATCTGATGAATGTCCGTGGCTTGAAGACAGTAACGATGCAATGATGGTTGCCAATAAACTGGGGATTCCATTCCAAACAGTCGATTTGAGTGAGCAATACAAGGAACGAATTGTCGATTATATGTTTCGGGAGTATGAAATGGGCCGCACTCCAAATCCGGATGTACTTTGCAACCGCGAAATAAAATTT
>JANSXN010000030.1 GCA_024742935.1 Flavobacteriaceae bacterium | reverse complement strand
TTTGCTGATATCGATAAAGATGGAAAAAAGGAACTCATTATAACCGGTGAGTGGATGCCGGTGACAGTTTTTAGGTTTCAAAATGGCAAATTTCAAAACACTACAGAAAGTTTGGGACTCTCAGACAAAACAGGTTGGTGGTATTCTTTGCTGGTTGAAGATCTCACAGGAGACGGCTATCCAGAGATAATAGCAGGTAACAAAGGCCTCAACTCTTTTGTAAAAGCTTCACCATCAGAGCCTGTGTCTATTTATTATAAAGATTTTGATAACAATGGAAGTTTAGTTGCCATTCTCACTCATTATGATGGAGGTGTGAGTTATCCATTACTTAATCGAGACAGATTGCTCACACAAATGATTATGCTCAGAAAGCGCTTTACCCGATATGAACCCTATGCCCGGGCGACTATTAACGAATTATTTACACCCTCAGAATTACAAGATGTTAAAATACTTGAAGCAAATCATTTTGAGCATACCCTCTTTATAAGTGAAAATGGAAAAAGATTTAGCTCTCAAATATTACCATTTGACACACAAATTTCAGTTATAAAGTCTATTCAGTCTATTGATATAAATAAAAATGGGAAAAAAGATTTGATTGTGGGAGGTAACTTTTTTGGTACAGATGCTGAATTGGGTCGTTATGATGCCTCCATTGGCAGCTTGTTGTTGGGAGATGGCACCGGTAATTTTAAATCTGTACACCCCTCAGAGAGTGGGCTTATTATACCGGGGAATGTTTATCATATAATACCCATTATGGTTGCAGGAGAAGCTCATTACTGGGTGGCGAGAAATGATGATAAAAGCAGCTTGATTAAGGTCAAGTAAATTTATAAATTACCTTTCCATTCAATGTAAAATTGACTAAGATAACTTTCCATAAAAGTGTGTCTTTCCTGAGCTATTTTTTTCCCGGTTTCAGTATTCATTAGATCTTTTAGGCGCAACAGTTTTTCATAAAAATGATTGATGGTGGGCGCTGTTGAGTTCTTATACTCTTCTTTAGTTAATTGCAAATTGGGTTTGATTTCAGGGTCATAAAGCTTTCTATTTTTGAAACCGCCATAGTTAAATGCCCTTGCAATGCCAATAGCACCAATAGCATCCAGCCGGTCTGCATCCTGAACGATAGCAAGCTCTTTTGATTGAAAAGAGGCTTTTTCGTTACCGCCTTTGAAAGAAATGTTTTCAATAATTTTAATAACGTGTTCAATACTATCTTTTGGAGTATTTTCTTTTTCTAAAAACGCTTTCGCGTAAGCTGGTCCAATCGTCTCATCGCCGTTATAAAATTTGCTGTCAGCAATGTCGTGAAGCAGGGCAGCCAATTGTACCACCAAGAGGTCACAACTTTCACCCTGAGCGATCAAACAACTGTTTTTATAAACGCGTTCTATATGGAACCAGTCGTGGCCTCCTTCTGCATTTATAAGGGCTTCTTTTACAAATTGAATCGTTTTTTCAATGAGTTTGTTTTCTTCTTTTGTCAAATCTGTTTTTATTGGGTTACAGCTTTTGTAATTGTTTTCTCAAGCATTTGAATGAGTTGTTCATGTTTAAAGTGGGACACTTTAATTGCTGGGTGTATTTCAAATGTCAACCTTGAGCCCAGAGGAATAGGAAAAACACCATACCGTTGTAACTTCCAGGAATTACTAATAGAAACCGGAAGTACATAGGCATCAGGCGCATTTTCAAAAAGAGTCAATAGCCCTCTTTGTTTAAAAGGTTTTGGGATTCCGTTTCTACTTCGGGTACCTTCAGGAAAAATAACAACCCCTCTGTTGTGTTTTGAAATGTATTGTGCAATTTTTTTTATCTCTTCGGTTGCTTGTTCGGGATTTTTTCGGTCAATCAAAACAGAACCACCGTGTTTTAAATTATAAGAAATGGTCGGGATTCCTTTACCAAGTTCCTTTTTTGAAATAAACTTGGGGTGCAAGCTTCTTAAAAACCAAATAATTGGCGGGATATCCCACATACTTTGATGGTTTGAAACGATAATTACAGGTTTGTTTACGGGCAAATTTTCAGGCAGGTTTATTTTATAAGTGGTGCCTAACACATGGAGGAATCTTAAAGCAAACCAGTTAAAGAGGGCAACGCTTTTACGATGTGCATTATAACCCAAAAGGTTTAGACACAGTCGTTGAATTAGTTCAAAAATAAGCAGGAAGAGCCCAAAGAGGAGAAAAAAAACTCCCGAAAGAAAATAACTCACTATTTTTTTTAGTGCTTTCATTACAACCAAAAATAGAAAAACCCCTTCAAAAGAAAGGGTTTATGCTATAATTTATTTTTGTTAAGTAATTAACAGTGCTGATTGTAAGCATCCATTAAATTTTCAGCGATTATTTCGGCAGGGCGACCTTCAATGTGATGACGCTCCAGCATATGAACCAATTCGCCGTCTTTAAAAAGCGCCATTGATGGCGAACTTGGCGGAAAAGGAATCATTTGAGCTCTGGCTGCATCTGTTGCTTCTCGGTCAACACCGGCAAAAACGGTGACCAATTGATCTGGTTTTTTACTGTTTTGAAGTGACATTTTTGCTCCGGGACGTGCATTTGCAGCAGCACAACCACAAACAGAATTTACTACAACAAGTGTAGTGCCTTTTTGATGTATGGCTTGTTCAACTTCCTGAGCCGTATGTAATTCTGCGAAGCCTTCTTTAGTAAGGTCTTCGCGCATGGGTCTAACTAATTCTGGTGGGTACATAATTTCTTATTTAAACTTATTCTAAAGTACAAAGGTACTAAAAAATTCAATTTTTTTGGGATTGAATAACTAAGGTTTCGTTAAAAATGAAATCCTTTTGTTGTAAGCAAAAAGGCTCATTGCTAATTCTTATCTTTGCAATTCTTTTAATTTTAAAAACTCGCTTTTGATTCGTTGGATAGCAGCCATAGTAGGATTTATATTTTATCGGTTTATTGGAGCATTTATTGGGTATATCATAGGTAGTGCTTTAGAGGGGCTTTTTAAAAACACCCGCGTTTATTCAAGCAGGGGTTCACAACAAGTCACACCGGCAGATTTTGAGCTTAATTTACTTTCATTGGCTTCAATGGTCATTAAAGCAGACGGTAAAGTAAGCCCTCAGGAAATGCAGTTTGTACAAAGTTATTTTGTACAAGCTTATGGAAAAGAAAGAGCCAAAGCAACATTTCGCACATTTAATGAGGTCGTAAAAAAGCGAGAAATAGCTCCAAAACCAATATGTGAGTATTTGAGAATGCGCACACGCTATGAGTCCAGACTTCAAATCATTCACTTTTTATTTAATATTGCACAGGCAGATGGTCACGTTTCACAACCCGAACTAGAAAAAATACGAGAGATTGCCGGTTTTCTAGCGGTTGGTTTTCGGGACTTTGAAAGCATAAAAGCAATGTTCTTCAAAAATCCCGACAGTGCTTATAAAATTCTGGAAATTGAAAAAACGGCTACCAATGCCGAAATCAAAGCTGCTTTCCGCACGATGGCAAAAAAATACCATCCTGATAAATTACAGCATATGGATGAGGCCTATCGCAAAGGGGCTCAGGAAAAATTTCAAAAAGTGCAGGAGGCTTATGAGCAATTGCAGAAAGAGAGAGGATTCTAAAATAAATTTTTTTAATCGAGACAAATGTCTTAAATTTGAAGACAAAAGTCTTAATGATGAAAAATTACAAATCACAAATCAATCAGGTCAATGAAGCTGCAGCTACATATATCCGCAAATTTTCAGATGTTCCTGTAAAAAATACATTTTCTTTTGAAGACTTGTTCAACAATAAGTTGCTGTTAATACACACCATTAGAAAAGGCATTCCATTTTCTCTTTTTTCTGAAATTAAACACATTGTTCCCTTTACAGATGAAGATTGGGCAGAGGTGCTCAACACCTCCACAAAATCAATACAGCGCTACAAGTTGGAGAAGGATTTCTTGTTTAAGCCCATTCATTCTGAAAAAATCATAGAAATTGCTGAGGTAGCACTTTTAGGCAATCAGGTTTTTGATACTCCAGCTCATTTTCAGCAGTGGTTGAATACTCCTTGCTATGCTTTGGGTTCTCACAAGCCCTTTGAGCTCCTTCAAGATTCCTATGGAAAAGAGCTTGTTTTAAATGAGTTAAACAGGATTGATCACGGCATTTTTGCATAATGAAAGTTTACAGGCTTTCGCGAAAAAAGTATTCCGGTGAATTATCAGGTAAAGGAGCTGCGCTTTCGGGCAATCGCTGGAATTCTAAAGGGGTGGAAATGGTTTATACCTCAGAAAGCCGCGCACTTGCTATGGCTGAAGTGATTGTACACCTGTCTTTGGCAGTTTTGCCTAAAGACTTTATCCTCCTTGAAATTGAGATTCCTGATGGGATTAAAATAAAAAAAATCAGTCCTAAAGAATTGCCGGAAAACTGGAACACATTTCCGAATCATCCGGCAACACAACAAACGGGTGATGCATTTATAAGGGATTGTCAATTTGCAGTGCTGCAAGTTCCATCTGCTGTGGTGAATGGGGATTTCAACTTTTTGTTGAATCCTTTTCATCCGGATTTCAAAAGAATAAAGATTACTTCAAAGCACCCTTTTCTAATTGATCAACGATTGATTAAATGGTGATTAAACCCGCATTATGTATTAGAAAATCTATTCCGGCTTGAAACTACTTCAAAATCTAACGTTTCACTTTGTTTTTTAATTTAACCGTAGCGATGCTATGCTAAAATTAAGAAAACAATAGATTTTATTGTATTTTCAACCCTCATAACGAAGTTCTAATACATAATCCGGGTTAAAATTCATAACGCACCGCTAGTTGTAAATTTCTTCCCGGATTAGTAATTTCAAAAGCCCTTAAAATAGAAAGGTGATCAACATAGTTTTTATTGAACAAATTTCTAAGTTGAAGACTTGTGCTTAAAGTACCTTTTTCAAAAATAAAATCGTGTGATATTCCGGTGTGAACAAGTGTGAATGCGGGTGTGCTCATTTCATTAAAACCGGGACGGTTTTGTTTTGCAGTATGACTTATAGCTGCTGTAAAATGTGTTCTTTTTGAGAAGTAAGGCTTATAACTTAAATCAAAACCATATTGATCTGCAGGGATAAAAGTTAAGTTTTCTTTTGGGTCTTTTAACTCCCCTCTTACAAGGGCTGCTGTGGCTCTTAACTGCAAGTCACTGTTTTCTAACGGGCGGTATTTTACTTCCCATTCAGTTCCATAAAGTAAGGCGTTTTCTTGCTGAAACGCCCAGATTTCAAGACTGTCTTCGGGTCTTATTTCACCGGTATTTATAAAGAAAATATAATTGGAAATATCATTTACATATATCGAGGCACCAAGATCAAAAGAGCTTCTTGTAAAGGTATAGGTCAAATCTGTTTGCAGGCTTTGTTCCCGTTTGAAATTGGCATTGCCTACTTCAAAGCGACTTGTGCCCGGGTGAGGTCCATTTGAAAATAGCTCTGCAAGATCCGGAGCCCTAAAACCTGTTGAGGTATTGAGTTTGATTTGGTTTTTTGTATTAAAGCGGTAGCTCACCCCCAACGAACCGGTGAAACCACTGAAATTTGTACTTAGTTTTCTGCTTTCGGGATTGCCGGGAAGTATAAAACCATAATCAATCAAAGCTTGTGAGTTTGCAAGTGCCTCAACATTGCGATAATCAAACCTGAGTCCGCCTTGAAAATAAAATTTATCCAGTAGCTTACTACCTAAATAATAAACACCTATATCTTTGGTTCTCGCATCAGGAATTAGGATTTCTTTTGCTTCCTCTGTGTTTTTGGTATTAATTAAACTAGCTTGAACTCCAAAGGTATGCGTAAAATCAGATTCAGGAAAAAGGCTTATTCTTCCGGTAAGAAAAGTATGGTTTTGTTTGATGCCTAAGTCGATTTCGTTAAAATCCTCTTCAATTTCATTTCTGTCATTAAAGTGATGTGAAAGATGAAAGAAGGTTTGAAAGCTTTCGCGAAAGCGTTCTTCACTAAAGGAAATCAAGTAATCGCTCACTTCCTGAAAGGGAAGTTGCATCTTGCGATCATTTCTACTGGTTGCCAGGGTTTCTTCCAACTCGTTATCGTCGATAATACCCAGATTTTGTTTCTGGTAAGTAAATGACAGTTTATTTTTATAATTTTTCTTGTCGATACCGGTATGCAATCTCAAGGTGTTATAGTTAAAGCGACTGTTGCCAATGATTCTGTTTTCCCCGTTTTTATAATCTGCGTGATTTTCATAAGCAGCATCTATCGCAAAAAAAAGATTGTTTTGAAACTTTTTGCCCAAAGACCCATAATTTCTAAAACCGTTTGAGGTGCTGTTAAAAGTGACACCTATATTCCCAGTACTTTTTTCTGAAGTTAAATAAGACTCATTATCTTTAACAATGAGCACGCCACCAATAGCCCCCGAACCATATAAGATAGAAGCGGGACCTTTAATGACATCAACACTTTTTATTCCCAGGCTGTTTAACCCCAGACCGTGGTCTTGTCCCCAGGCGTGATTTTCCAGTTTGTTGTTTTGATAAAGAGTGACAACTCTTGAAAATCCAAGTCCGCGAATAAATGGTTTCACAATACCCGGTCCCAGTTCTGCGCCACTAATTCCGGGTTGTTCTTTTAACACACCGGCAATACCTCCCGGGTTGCTGCTTTGCGAAATGTGTTGCATTTCCACATGAGTTAACGCATAGGGAGTGCGACGAGTAAGGCCGCTTTGTTTGTCGATGATGAGGACAGCATTGAGTTCTTCCGGTGCAGCTTGTAAATAAATTTCAATATAAATAGGTTTGTTTTTTTCAAACGAGACTTTTTTTGAAAAAGGTAGATATCCCATAGCCTGCACTTCAACAGTAGCTGTTTTTAATGAGGTATTCAATTTAAAGTATCCGTTTTCATCGGCTTGGGTTCCCTCTGAAGTATTTTTAATCAAGACAGTAGCAAATGGAACGGGGCCATTTATGTCACTTATTTTTCCTTCTAGTATATAGTGTTCTTGACAAAAAATAAATGGACTTGTAAAGAGTATTGTAAAAAGTAAAAGTGCGCGCATTGATTATATTTTGGGCAAATATATAAAATATATTTAGACAAGACTAAAAAAGTAATTAATGTCAAATAAATTTGTATTTTTGTAAATGAAAACTAAATACTATGATGTATAGTGATTCAGAAGAAAATTATTTAAAAGCCATTTTCCACCTTGAGCGTTTTTCCAAAGAAGGTGTTTCGACAAATGCCATTGCAGAACAAATGCAAACCAAGGCTTCATCTGTCACAGACATGCTTAAAAAACTGGCAGATAAAAAGCTGGTTAATTATATAAAGTATCAAGGGGTAACGCTTACAAATCAAGGAAAAAAAACGGCTGCATCCATAATAAGGAAGCATCGTTTATGGGAAGTATTTTTGGTAGAAAAACTTGATTTTAGTTGGGATGAAGTCCATGAAATAGCAGAACAGCTTGAACATATTGCTTCAGAAAAGTTGGTGGATAGGCTTGACAAACACCTTGATTTTCCAAAATTTGATCCACATGGCGACCCTATTCCCTCAAAGGATGGCACTTTTCCGGAAAGGAATAAAGTGTTACTCAGCACATTAAAAGCAGGAGAAAGCGGTATATGTGTGGGTGTAAAAGATACATCAACATCATTTTTAAAATTTCTCGATAAAAACGGAATTGCGTTAGGAATAACCATTTCTGTTTTGGACAGGGAAGAGTTTGATGGTTCACTTGAAATAAAAGTGGGAGATGAAAAAATGACAATTTCTCAATTAATTTCTTCAAATTTATATCTAAAAACCAACTAGTTTATGGAAGCAATTATTGCCTATTTTGAACAGTTAGATCCTATTTTAGCTGCTTTATATGCCACATTATTTACCTGGGGTTTGACAGCGCTAGGTGCTTCTGTGGTTTTTTTGTTTAAAACCATGAGCAGGGCGGCACTTGACGGAATGCTTGGGTTTACAGGAGGAGTGATGGTGGCTGCCAGTTTCTGGAGTTTACTTGCGCCCGGCATTGAAATGAGCCCCGGTGAAGGGTTTGTTAAGGTAATACCTGCTGCTGTGGGCTTTTTTTTAGGAGCTGTTTTCTTATTTGGGCTGGATAAAGTATTACCTCACTTGCATATTAACTTTAAAGAAAGTGAAAAAGAGGGCGTAAAAACCCCCTGGCATAAATCTACCTTGTTAACTTTAGCAATTACAATGCATAATATTCCGGAAGGTTTGGCAGTTGGGGTGCTTTTTGGAGGTGTTGCTTTGGGAATGGACGGCGCAACCATTGGAGGGGCTGTGGCACTTGCTATGGGAATTGGCCTTCAAAATCTACCGGAAGGAGTTGCAGTAGCCATGCCTTTGCGTCGGGCAGGAATGAGCAGAAAAAAGAGCTTTATGTATGGGCAGGCTTCAGCAATAGTTGAACCTATTGCAGCAGTTATTGGAGCTTGGGCAGTATTAACCTTTGAACCCATTTTGCCTTATGCACTTGCTTTTGCAGCGGGAGCAATGATTTTTGTAGTTGTGGAGGAAGTGATTCCCGAAACGCAACAAGACAAACACACAGATATTGCTACCATGGGATTCATTGGCGGATTTATAATTATGATGATTTTGGATGTGGGTCTTGGTTAGAGACTGTTTGAATTTGTTATTGATTATTTCTCTCCCAGGTTTGGGATTTCATTTTCATAGAAGCTCTTAAAATGTCTTTCTGGCTTATAAGCCCTATCAATTTTTTATCCTCAACGATGGGGAAGCGTCTTCGCTTTGCGGTTAAAAACAACTTAGCTGCATCAAATATAGAGGTATTTCCATCAATTGTTTCAACCTCTTTTACCATACAACTTTCTACAGTTATATTGTCAATGGGCATATTGTAGTATTGGCTGTCTGAAAGTTGTTTTATACAATCTCCCTCAGAAATGATACCCACAAGCTCGTGTTTATCATTGACAACCGGTCCCCCTGAAATTTTATTTTTAATGAGAACTTCTATGACTTCCGGGATGGACTGCTCCGGCTTGAAAGTGGTTAACGTTGTGGACATAAAATCACAAACTCTAATGTTATCTGCAGGGGTTTTGTCTTTACCAACAAACTTCCCTTGAAAACTTTTGATACCCATACTATTTTGATTTTAAACCATTAAAATACAAAAAATAGTTGAATTAATTTCAATTCCTAAAATAATGTATCTTTAAACAGAAATAAATCTTTCCTCTATGAAGCTAACAAATCTCTCAACTTTAATTGCATTTCTTGTTTTAATATTGCTGGTATATTTCAGTTTTAAATCCTTAATGCCATCAAAAATTTCTGATGGCTCCACCCCCGAAACGCAATTTTCAACAGAAAGAGCCCTCTCTCAATTAAAAGTAATTTCAGAAAAACCCCACTACATTGGCAGTGAAGCTCATAGTGAGGTTCGTGAATATTTGCTTTTACAGTTGGAGCTTTTGGGCCTTGAGCCTCACGTTCAAGAGGGATTTACCTTAAATAAAAACTGGGGTGTTTTAGCCAAACCCAAAAATATTCTTGCGCGCATTCAGGGAAGAGAACAAGGAAAAGCGCTGATGTTACTTGCTCATTATGACAGTGCACCACATTCAAAAAGTTATGGAGCCAGCGATGCTGGCTCTGGCGTAGTGGCCATTCTTGAAGGCGTTAGAGCTTATTTGTCAAGCGGACAAACCCCCAAAAATGACATCATTATCCTTTTTAGTGATGCAGAGGAAATAGGACTTATGGGTGCTAAGCTTTTTGTAGAAGAACATCTCTGGGTAAAGGATGTGGGTATCGTTGTTAATTTTGAAGCCCGAGGTAGTGGTGGGCCTTCTAATATGATCCTGGAAACAAATCAAGGCAATGCCACTTTGGTCAAAGAATTTATTCAGGCTAACCCCTCACACCCTGTTG
This sequence comes from Flavobacteriaceae bacterium, assembly GCA_024742935.1. Classification (GTDB taxonomy): domain Bacteria; phylum Bacteroidota; class Bacteroidia; order Flavobacteriales; family Flavobacteriaceae; genus Planktosalinus. The sequence goes on along the minus strand of JANSXN010000030.1, from coordinate 17,489 downwards.
CCTCCTCTTTGATGTATAGTGTCTATAAAATGCTGCCAAACGATACAGACTCTACTATTTTTAGAGAACTTGCTGATATAGACAGCTATTTCTTTGCTTTTATAGACGACCATTATCACTATCATACTGCAGCAGATACTTATGAGAATCTTGACAGAAATACACTGGAGCATCAGGGTACTTATGTGATGGCTATTTTAAATCATTTTACTGAAAGCAATCTGGAAAACCTAAAAGCAGAAGAGGACTTTATTTATTTTAATATGCCTTTTATCAAAATGGTGAGTTACCCCTTTTCCTGGATAGTACCCATGCTCATTGTGGCAATTTTACTGTTTATCGGGCTGGTTTTATTTGGTATTTCCCGACAAAAATTAAATAGAATTGAAATTCTAAAAGGCTTTATACCCTTTCTGTCATCACTTTTAGTGAGCGGATTGCTCACATTTTTGGGATGGAAAATTCTGCTGAAACTCTATCCCGCTTACGGTGAGATCTTACATGGCTTTACTTACAATGGTCATTTGTATATCATAGCATTTGTTTCTTTGACACTGGCGATTGCGTTTAGTTTTTACGGAAAATTTCATCGCAAAGAAAGACCTGCAAATCTTGTTATTGCTCCTTTATTTATCTGGATGATACTTTGCACTCTATTAGCCATTTATCTAAAAGGAGGTGCCTTTTTTATCATTCCTGTATATTTTACATTGTCAATGCTTTTCTTACTAATTGTTCAAGAACGTCCAAATCTGATTGTTCTGTTACTTTTAAGTGCTCCTGCAATTTTTGTCTTTTCACCTTTCATACAGTTTTTCCCGGTTGGACTGGGGCTAAAAATGCTTGTGATTAGTGCTGTTTTTACAGTCTTACTATTTGGCTTATTAATTCCGGTTTTGGCTTCTTTCCGAAAAAAGAAAAGCTTTGCCTTGTTGTTTTTACTTCTTGCATTTGTGGCTTTTTTAGGTGCTCATTTTAAATCTGATTTTTCTGACGAGAGGCACAAACCCAATAGTTTGGTCTTTTTTCAGGATGCAGATCTGCAGCAGTCATACTGGGTTACTTATGACAATTTGCTGGACTCCTGGACCAAAAATTATTTAGGTGATGCTCCTTTAGATGCAAATGAAATCATTTCAAATGTGGCAAGCAGTAAATATGGAACCGGTTTTTCTTATGCAGTCGAAACCCAACAAAAGGAACTTATATCACCTCAAATCAAGTTTCTTAAAGACACTATTCTGGGTGATTCCAGAGAAGTGACTTTGCTCATCTCACCTCAGCGAAAAGTCAATAGACTGGCATTATTTGCAGATGAAGAGGCCGTCTTTAAAGATTTTGAAATAAATGGTTTGTCACTTCCCAAAAATTCAAGCACCGGAAATGCGGTTGAGAAGAGAAGAAGTAAAATTCTACTAAGTTATTATGTGTCAGACAGTGATTCGTTGGAGATTAGATACAGTTTCAACAAAGATTCAAAGTATCCCATTACTTTGCAGGAAATTTCGTTTGACTTGCTGGAGCATCCTCAATTTACCATTCCGGAGAGAAAATCTTCTGAAATGCCCAAACCTTTCATTACAACAGATGCAATCATTTACCAAAAAGTAATCAACCTTGATGAGTTGGAAACCCCACAAAAGGCGGAAAAAAAAGAAATTGAAGATGCCTCAAATTAGTATTTTAGGTTGTGGATGGTTAGGATTTCCTTTGGCACTTTCGCTTAAGCGAAAAGGGTACTTCTTGAAAGGTTCCACCACTTCAAAAGAAAAACTAGCTGTTTTAAGTGAACACGGTATTGAACCCTATTTAATCCATTTAACTGAAAACACCATTGGTGGCAAAATCGATTCATTCTTAGCCGGAAGTCAAACGCTCATCATCAATGTACCCCCCGGAATGAGAGGTCAGAATGCTCCTCCCTTTAGTAAAAAGATAAAAGCTTTAATTCCATTTATAGAAACGTCTGAAGTTAAGCAGCTACTTTTTGTGAGCTCTACCTCTGTATTTAGTGATATTCAGGGAAAAGTTGATGAAGATACCACTCCACAACCCGATTCAGATTCCGGCAAAGAGTTGTTCAAAGCAGAGCAGCTATTAATGGGAAGTGATTTTTTTAAAACTACGGTAGTGCGTTTTGGCGGACTTCTTGGTGAAGATCGTCATCCTGTAAATTTCCTCGCAGGAAGAGAAGACCTTTCAGGAGGTGACGCTCCGGTTAATTTAATCTACCGTGAAGATTGTATTGGGATTATTGAGTCAATTATTGAGAACAAGTATTGGGGAAAAATGCTTCATGGGGTAGCTCCAGAGCATCCTTTAAAAAAAGAGTATTACACTAAAATAGCATTGGAGAAAAACCTGATACCGCCTGATTTTAAAACAGAAAAGAAGATACTTTACAAATGTGTGTCAAGCAAGTATGTATCAAAAGATTTGGGGTATACTTTTAAAAAAGCCATTTAGTTTTTGAAAGTACAGCAAATTGAAAGCAAAAAAAAAGGGAGCCAACCGGCTCCCTTTTTTTTTAAACATTATATGGAATTACCAAATTTTAATTCTGTTTTCAGGTGCAAGATACATGGCATCTCCTTCTTGTGTTGCAAAGGCTTCATGAAAGGCATCTAAATTTCTGATTGGCACCCAGGCTCTGTAGTTTCCGGGAGAGTGAGGCCCCAGTTTTAATTGGCGCATCATCGCTTCCTCGCGGTATTGAATTCTCCAGATGGTTGCCCAGGATAGGAAGAATCTCTGTTCTTGGGTAAACCCGTCAATCAATCCGGGGTCACCGTGTTCAGCTAAATACAATCTCAAGCCATCAAGTGCGGCATTGGTTCCACCAAGGTCACCAATATTTTCACCTAGTGAGAGTTTTCCGTTGATAAATTGACCGGGCAATACTTCTATAGCACTGTATTGATTGGCAAGTCCTTCTCCAAGGGCTTCAAAGGCGGTAAGGTCTTCTTCTGTCCACCAGTTGTTGAGGTTTCCTTCTGCATCAAAACGTGCTCCACTGTCATCAAAACCGTGAGATATTTCATGACCAATTACCGCACCAATTCCTCCAAAATTCACAGCAGGATCTGCTTTGTAGTCATAAAAAGGAGGTTGCAAGATGGCAGCCGGAAATACAATCTCGTTGAATGTTGGGCTGTAATATGCATTTACGATTTGAGGAGGCATAAACCATTCTGTTTTATCAACAGGCTTGCTTAATTTTTCAATGGTTCGGTTATAGTTCCATTGTGAGGCAGCCATCCTGTTGTCAAAGAATGTGCCGTCTTCTTTAACTTCCAGTTCTGAATAGTCTTTCCAAACATCAGGATATCCAATTTTAATATTTATTTTATGTAGTTTTTCAAGGGCCTTCACTTTGGTGTCTTCAGTCATCCAAGGTAGTGCCTTGATGCGGGTGTCATAAGCTTGAACCACTTTAGCAATCATTTCTTCAGCGGTTTTTTTGGCTTCTGCCGGAAACATTTTATCAACATAAAGTTTTCCAAGCGCTTCACCAAGAACACCATTTACAGTGCTTAAAGCTCTTTCATCAAGAGGCTTTTGTTTTTCAGCACCGCTCATGGTTTTGGCATAAAAATCCCAATTTGCTTTTTCAATTTCCATTGTAAGCATTCCTGATGCGCCGTTTAGACCGGACCATCTCAGGAATGTTTTCCAATCATCAACATTGTTTTCTGCAAAAATATCTTTTAAAGATTCTGTATATTTCAGTTCTGTTATGATGATGGTGTCAATTTCTTTGGCTCCAATACCTTCAAAATACTTAGTCCAGTTAATTTGAGGTACCATTGACTGAAGTTGCTCAACAGATCTAGGGTTGTTTCTTTTTCTGGCATCACGACGTTCTGCTCTGTCCATTCTGTGTGTTGCGAGTTTGGTTTCAAAAGCTAGGATACGTTGCGCTTGGTCAGCAGCTTCTTCTTCAGTGTCTCCCAAAAATTGTAACATTCTGGTAACGTGTGCTACATATTTCTCGCGTTTCTCTTTTGAGTCGTCGTCGTCGTTTAAGTAATAGTCTTTATCAGGAAGACCCAAACCGGAAGCGCCCAGATAAGCTACATTTTTGTTACTGTCATTTGGTGCTCCTGAAACATAGAACCCAAAGAAGTCTGAGCTTCCTTTTGATTGCATTTCTGTAAGGTAGTTTTGCAGACCTTCAATGTCTTCAATCGCATCAATTTTTTCCAGGTAAGGAAGTAAAGGTTCGATTCCTGCTGCATCTCTGGCAACAGTATCCATAATTGATTTAAACAAATAAACTGCTTTTGCCTGGTCTGAACCGGCTTCAATGGTTGGGTCATCCATCGCTTCCTTGAGAATGTTCAACACATCGTCATTGGTTTTTTTACGTAAAGCACCAAAGCTTCCCCAATTAGTTTCGTCTTCAGGAATGGGGTTTTCATCCAGCCAGGTTCCGTTAACATATCTAAAAAAATCTTCAGTGGGGCTCACGGTGGTATCCATATAAGCCAGATTAATACCGTGATGGGTATCTTCTTGTTGCTCTTGTTTGTCTGTTTTACAAGCCACGGTCAAAGCAGTCAATGCAATAATGGCAAGCAAAGAATTTAATGTGTTGGTTTTCATTTTTTGAATATATAAGTTTTGGATTTAATAAGGCGTCTAATATATTACTATTGTATCAGTCGAACTGTTAAATTAAAATTAAAATATAATCTTTACTTAAAGAGAATCACGTGTTTGGTTGGTTTCTGCACGTTCCATATTTTCTTTCAATCGGGTCATTTCGTCGATGCGTTGTTTTTCAAAAAGCTCATTGATTTGAATGATTAAGTTTGAAAATGCCGTGTTGGTTTCTTTTAGGTTTTCTGTGATTACATCGGTTTTGACTGTGGGCTGGTGCAATGTTTCATCTAAGAGTTTAACCCTCACATTGAGAACCCGCATTCTTGAAGAAATGGAATTTGTGTTCAAATCTTCGGGAATGTTTTTTAATAAGGAGTCTGAAACAGCAACCATTCTTTCAGTTTCAGCTCTGTAATCTCTTACATTGCCTTGATTGATGCGTTTCAGGTCATTTTCAAACTCTTTAAAATATTGCCAGGAAGTGATTTGGTTTTGAGCTTGAGCCGAAAGAAGAGGAAAGCGACTGTCAAGTTGCGGCAAATTCAAATCGATTTCACTATTTGACTGATTTCCATTCTCCTCTTTACTGGTGTTACATGACACCAAAAAAGCACTCAAAATCAAAATTAGTGATGTAATAAAAGATCTCATTTAAATAGTTCTTATTAAAAACGAAAGTACTTATTTTTAAGAAGAACACGATAGAAACCTTTTAAAAATAATTTTAAGAACTCTTTTTTGGATGTTATATTTTTTAGAAGAAATGCCTCTTGCCACTTTGATTTTATATCTTTACGACTCAAAATACAAAACCAATGAAATCAAGAATTCTCATTCTGGGTGCCTGTGGACAAATAGGCACCGAACTAACCACTGCTTTACGACAAAAATATGGAAATCACAAAGTGATTGCCAGCGACATTAGAGAAGGTGATGATGAAATGATGGAAAACGGTCCTTTTGAAATTATAGATGCGACCAATTATGAATCTATTGAAAACATTGTCATACAATATGAGATCAGTGAGGTCTATTTGATGGCAGCGATGCTTTCAGCGACAGCCGAAAAATTTCCTGCAAAAGCCTGGCAATTGAATATGAGTTCTTTATTTAATGTATTGAATTTGGCCAAAGAGAAAAAAATTGAAAAGATATTTTGGCCCTCAAGCATTGCCGTTTTTGGACCTTCGACCCCTAAAGTTAACACCCCACAACGCACAGTGATGGAGCCCTCAACCGTTTATGGTATTAGTAAACAGGCAGGCGAGCGTTGGTGTGAATATTACTTTAATAAATATGGTGTCGATGTGCGCAGCATTCGATATCCGGGTATTATAAGCTGGCAAACACTTCCCGGTGGTGGCACCACAGATTATGCAATTGATATTTATCACAAAGCCTTAAAACACAATAAATATATATGTTTTCTCAAATCAGGCACGACATTGCCTATGATTTATATGGACGATGCCATCAGGGCAACACTTGATTTGATGAGTGCTTCTTCAGAGAAAATAAAGATACGCTCCTCATACAATCTGGCAGCAATAAGCTTTGAGCCTGAAGAGATTACTGCAAGTATCCAAAAACAATTACCGGACTTTAAAATTGAATATGAACCAGACTTCAGACAAAACATTGCAGATAGCTGGCCGCAGAGTATCGACGATACTAATGCACGAGTAGACTGGGAATGGAAACACAGCTATGATTTGGATGCGATTACAGAAGATATGCTTAAAAATTTAGGGCCAAAATACAATAGCTAATGTTACAAGACACTGAAATACTCACAGCAGCTTCACAATTAGAAGTCGCTGCAGCATCAAAAGTTCCCTGTGATCCTGTTAGAGCTTTCATTGGTGAAACCTCACAAGATAAAGCCTATGCTGTTCAAAAACTTATTACCAAAAGCCGAATCCTGCAAGGCGCTGAACCTATCGGGAAAAAAATTGGACTCACCTCGGTAAAAGTGCAAGAACAACTGGGTGTTGATCAGCCCGACTTTGGAGTGCTGTTTAATGATATGGAATTAAAAAACGGAGGTGAACTTTCCATTTCTGAAACCATGCAACCCAAAGCAGAAGCTGAAATAGCCTTTGTACTCAAAAAAGGCCTTCTCTCAAAAAATCCATCCCTTAAAGAAATTGAAGATGCAATCGATTATGCTGTTGCCGCAATTGAAGTTGTGGGCAGCCGTATTGCCAACTGGGATATTAAAATCACAGATACTATTGCAGACAATGCCTCGGCAAGTCATTTTGTGCTGGGGGACGTCAAAAGAAAACTTTCAGAAATAGATGTGATTGGTTGCGAAATGCAATTGTTCCAAAATGACCAATTGGTCTCACAAGGAAGCGGAGCGGCTTGTTTGGGATCGCCGCTTATCGCCGTACAATGGCTGGCAAAAAAAATGGTGGAAATGGAAAGTCCGTTAAAAGCCGGAGATATCATCTTATCAGGAGCTCTGGGCCCTATGGTGAATGTAGTTGTTGGAGATAGTCTACTTGCAACAGTGGAAGGTTTGGGAGGAGTATCAATAAATTTTACAGAATAAAATGCAAAAAACCAAAACAGCCATAATTGGCTCCGGTAACATAGGAACCGATTTGCTAATTAAAATCATTCGCACCTCAACACTATTGGAAGTGGTTGTCTTTGTGGGCATTGACCCTGAATCTGACGGGCTCAAGCGTGCAGAGCGCTTAGGTGTAAAAACAACCGCCAAAGGTATCGACGGTCTCATAGCGATGCCTGAATTTAAAGATATTCAGATTCTTTTTGATGCCACTTCCGCAAAAGCGCACCACTACAATTATGAAAAAATTAAAGCCTTTCCCGGGAAGAAAATAGTGGATTTAACCCCCGCTGCTATCGGTCCGTTCCTGGTGCCTGCGGTTAATTTTAAAGGAATACAAGAACTCGACAACGTTAATATGGTTACTTGTGGCGGGCAAGCAACCATCCCCATGGTCGCTGCGGTATCGCGTGTTACTAAAGTGCATTATGCTGAAATTGTCGCTGCCATCGCCAGCAAATCTGCCGGTCCCGGTACGCGTGCCAATATTGATGAGTTTACCGAAACCACATCAGATGCCATCGTAAAAGTAGGTGGCGCTACACGCGGAAAAGCCATCATCATCCTCAATCCAGCCGAACCGCCGCTGGTGATGCGGGACACCATACTCACCTTAAGCGAGCCGGCTGATAAAAATAGCATTCGGCAAAGCATTAAAGAAATGGAAGCCGAAGTACAAAAATATGTCCCCGGTTACAAATTAAAACAGGAAGTACAGTTTGAAGACATTCCAGAAAGTGCGCCTGTTTTTATTGAAGGATTGGGAAACGTACACGGTCTCAAAACCACGATATTACTAGAGGTCATTGGTGCCGGTCATTACCTGCCTGAGTATGCCGGAAATCTGGATATTATGACCTCAGCGGCTTTGGCGGCGGGGGAACGTTTAATTGAAATGAATTAATTATTATGAGTAAAATTGACGAGATCCCTGCCTACGCGGGGATATACATACAAGACGTTACGTTAAGGGACGGTATGCACGCCATAGGTCATCAATATACCAAAGAGCAAGTATTACAAATTGCCAAAGCACTGGATGAAGCTAAAGTTGATGCGATTGAAATAGCGCATGGCGACGGACTTGCCGGCGGAAGTTTTAATTATGGTTTTGGCGCACATACAGACTGGGACTGGCTGGAAGGAGTTGCAGAAACACTAGAACACGCGGTACTCACCACCTTATTGTTACCGGGAATTGGCACGATATCCGATTTGAGAAGAGCTGCTCAGTTGGGCGTCAAATCTGTGCGCATTGCAACGCATTGCACAGAGGCCGATGTTGCGGCACAACACATTGCCGCCGCTAAAGATTTGGGGATGGATGTTGCCGGTTTTTTGATGATGGCACATATGAATCCGCCACAAAAATTGGCTCAACAGGCAAAGCTCATGGAAAGCTATGGAGCCGATTGTGTGTATGTGACTGATTCTGCCGGGGCTTTGTTGATGCAGGATGTAGTAGACAGAATGCATGCTTTTAAAGATGTTTTAGATCCTAAAACGCAAATAGGGATTCATTGCCATCACAACTTATCTCTGGGGGTTGCAAATACCATAGTCGCTATGGAACACGGTGCCACACGACTCGACGCCTCGCTGGCAGGAATGGGCGCCGGCGCCGGAAATTGCCCCCTGGAAGTGCTTATAGCGGTACTTAACAGAATGAATGTGCCGGTAAACTGTGATGTATATGCCTTGATGGATCTGGCTGACGATGTCATCAGACCTTTGCAAAAAAGACCGGTGCGGGTGGACAGGGAAACACTTTCCCTGGGCTATGCCGGTATTTATTCCAGCTTTTTGCTTCATGCAGAAAAGGCTGCAAACAGGTACGGACTCAAAACAGGGGACATACTCCAGGAACTGGGCAGACGAAAAATGGTAGGTGGTCAGGAAGATATGATTGTGGATGTGGCTTTGGATATGTTGAAGAACCGATAATTAGTATTCTTGAAACAAATTCAAAAATTTTAAACATTCTATTTGTGAGCGAAAAAATTTAATTTATATTTGCATCCGCTTAACGAAAGTTAGGCTTGCACAAAGGTATTACTACCTTCCTCCTTAGCTCAGTTGGTTAGAGCATCTGACTGTTAATCAGAGGGTCCTTGGTTCGAGCCCAAGAGGGGGAGCATAACAACCCAACACGAAAGTGTTGGGTTTTTTTGTGGTAAAAAATCAAAAAATCTGTAAACACGCTCACCAGATTTGCCACACGCTTGGGCTCTTTTAGTTTATTTCTTTTTTTTTCGTTTCTTTGAGTACACCAGCCGGCAAGACTATGAAATGCATCCATAAAGTTTTCGTCCTTTTAATTCTTTTTTGTACTGCACAGACTTTCGCGCAAAGCGATACACTCACCTCTCCTCAAAACATCAAAACCGGTTGGACTTTTGGGCTCTTGCCGGCAGTTTCTTACAACAGTGACCTTGGCTTTCAGTATGGCGGGGTGGTCAATTTCTTTCATTATGGCGATGGCTCCCGTTACCCAAAATACAACCATTCGCTATTCCTTGAAATTTCCCGGTTTACCAAAGGATCAGGGATCAATCGTTTTTTTTATGACTCAGATCAATTGATTCCAAACCTTCGCACCACGGCCGACTTAAGTTTTCTCACAGAAAAAGCGCTCAATTTTTATGGATTTAACGGTTATGATGCCGTTTATAACCCGGAATGGGAAGATGATGAGAATCTTACAGACTATATCTCCAGGGTCTATTACCGGCACGAGCGCCAAAAGTTTAAATTTACTTTTGACCTTCAGGGAACGTTGAGCGGCAATCACCTGCGATGGCTTGCGGGAATAGGGATTTTTAAAACTGAAATCGCTCCGGTGGATATCGATGAACTTAACAAAGGAAAAGACGATGACGAATTGTTACCCGATGTTCCCGGACTTTATGACCGCTATGTGGAATGGGGGGTAATTTCTCAAAAGGAAAAAAACGGCGGCTGGAACAATCATTTAAAACTGGGGGTGGTTTATGACACACGTGATTTTGAACCCAATCCCTCCAAAGGGCTTTGGAGTGAAGTTATTTTTTTTATCTCACCCGATGTAGCAGGAAATGATTTTGGATATACTAAAATGAGTCTCACACACCGGCAGTATATTCCGGTACTTCCCCAAAAGAAACTCACACTGGCGCTGAGGGGTCACTTCCAAACCACTATAGCAGGCAATGTGCCTTTCTATATGCAGCCCTATCTCATCAGTTCTTTTTACAACGCTGCCAATACAGATGCCTTGGGCGGTGCCCGAACCTTAAGAGGGGTATTGCGCAATCGCGTGGTGGGTGATGGGGTACTGATGGGCAATGCCGAACTGCGATGGCGAAGCAACCCAAAAATACTATTTAAACAAAATTTTTATCTCGGCGTGAACGCATTTTTTGATACGGGGAGAGTGGTAAATAAAATTGATATTGATACTTCAGGGGTGCCTGAAAATGAACGCTCTGTTTTTTTCGATCCGGGTGCTGAACGCTTTCACTCCTCACTGGGCGCCGGAATCAGGGTGGTGATGAATGAAAATTTTATTGTGGCTTTCGATTATGGCAAGCCACTGGATGCGCGTGATGGCAACAGCGGACTCTATATTGGTTTGAATTATCTTTTCTAATCCTATCAGCACTTCTGATTTTATCAAGTTATTAACAGTCAGTTAGTTAAATATTTTGTACTTTATCTGTATGAAACATCAAAGATACATATGGCTGGCGTTAATATTGCTTGCCTTATTACTTATATCCATTTTTGCAGCAATGAATCCCGTTTTTCCATTCAATTATGTTTTGTGGATTGCCGGAATTATAGTGTTACTCATAGTGGTTTTGTTTATCCTTCAAAAGAAAAGAAAATCTAAAAAGACCTTTAAGGATTGGTATGAAGATGATCCCAGAAACCCAAAATAGCATTTTGACTTCATTGAGGTGATTTTTATCATTTTTTTTCGGAAATCAAAAGTCTAACTTTCATTTCCAATACCAATTCTGGATATGAAGGTGATTCTTGTATTGTTGCTTTTTTTTCACGGAGCCATTCACATTCTCGGTTTCTTGAAGGGATTTCAGTTGGCTAAAATTAGTGCGCTTTCTGAAACCATTTCAAAACCAATGGGTGTTTTATGGGGTATAACCACAAGCCTTTTTTTACTGACCTTGATAGGCTTGCTTTTGAAAAAGGAGTTTTGGCCAATCCTAGCCTTTCTTGCCCTACTTTTATCACAAACACTTCTAATTATTCACTGGCAAGATGCCAAATTTGGTAGTATTGCCAATCTACTTATCCTTCTTTTTACATTGCCTTATTTCGGAAAGCAGCTATTTGACAAACAAATTCTTGCAGAAAAAAACCCCTTGGTTAATTCGCTACAACAAACCAATCAGGACACTCTAAGTGCGGAAGAAATCATCCACCTGCCACCTGCAGTTCAAAACTGGCTATTCCAATCGGGAGCAGTGAATTCTCCCAAAGCAATTGGCGTTCGCTTAAGTCAAAGCGGAAGTCTTAAAACAAAGCCCGACTCAAAGTGGTTGTATTTTCAGGCGAATCAGTATTTTAATGTGAGGGTTCCTGCTTTTTTATGGGTCACAGAGGTTGAATTGTTTCCGGGAGTGATTTTATCAGGGCGGGATCGACTTGAAGAAGGCACCGGCGAAATGCTCATAAAACTTGCGTCTTTGATTCCGGTAGTGAATGAAAAGGATAATTCCCCAATCAACACAGGTGCAATGATCAGGTTTCTGGGTGAAATTTGTTGGTTTCCTTCTGCAGCTGTGAATGAATACATAAAATGGGAGGAAATAGACAGCCTTTCGGCGAAAGCCACTTTCACAGGAAAGAGTCAATCAGTTTCCGGAATTTTTCATTTTACTGAAGCTGGAGAAATAAGCTCTTTTGAAGCGCTTCGTTATTTTGGAGGCGGGAAGGACGCTCAAAGGCACCTATGGAAAATAGAAGTATTGGGTTACAAGACTTTTGAAGGAATAAAAGTGCCAGCCCTTTGCAGGGTTATCTGGAAACTGCCCGAAGGCGACTTTGAATGGCTACAGCTTGAAATCACTCATCTGAAATACCAGAATTAACCTCGTTTCTAACGAAGTTTGGATTTACTCTAAGTATTACTCAATTTTAAAAACCGTAAGCATATTTTTTTTGGCAGCATTGGGTACTTCTGCAATTAAGGCATAGGTGCCCGGGTTGAAATTAGCTTTAAAATATGCTTTTTTCCCTGCGGGCATTTCCTGTGTACCCCCCAGAAATTTTATTCCTTCAGGAACAGGTGTTTTGAAACCTTCAGGATCTGCCCAGTTCATCCATTTTTCCAAAGCTTCCAGGTCTGCAGTATCGTCAAGCTTTGCCAAATGGACGTCATGTCCCAAAAAGTGTTCGTGAGCTATTTGGTCAGCAAAATTTACTTCGATGATGTGTAACCCGGAGGAAAATTCTTTATTGAACTCAAACCCTTTCTCTGAGGAGATGTCCATTTTAATTGTACTTACAGGTGGCACAAGATTGCTTTTCTCATTGGTAACCTGAAGCGCAGCGACCATTCCCATAGCTGAGTGAAACATACCATTGGGCATTTTTACATAGCATTCCATTACATAGTAACCGGGTTCTAAATTAAGTGTGGTTTCTGCTTTTGTTTTAGGAGAGACTAAACCGGGACCTCCCAAAAAAATGATTTCTGAGAACCACTCTGGCAACTTGCCAAAGGCCGCAAGACCTTCATCCATTTTTCCGGCATTGATAAGGTCCATACCCTCCTGAAAAACAGGGACAATATCTCTTTTGCTGTCTTCAATTGTTTTTCCTTCGGGCAATTTTTCCAAAACAAAAAAATGTGTGTCTTCAGAATTGTTCACATACTCAAAAGTTGTCCAGCCTGACGGAATTTCATCAGGAGCTTGAAAATCCATAAGCTGGGTAACTACAGTTACTTTGCTACTGTTTAAAATCTCTGAGGTTTCTTCTTCTTCAGAACTGTTTTTTTCTTTATTGTTCTTACAGGCTGTAAAAAGAATCATTATGCTCAAAAGGAGCATAGGAATTGTTGTTATTCTGAAAAAATGAGAGTTTGATGTGGATGGTGTTTTCATATTTAGGATGTTTTATTAATTAAAAATAAGCATCAGAAGTTAGTTAGGGGGCGTATAAAATTTTCAAATAGAACTGAAAATCAGCCAATAAGGTAATGTATTTTGTGTAGAAATAAAAACAGTACACTTTGGCTTTTGATTCAAATAGACGTTTTGCCTTCTAAAATAGGCTAAATGGTACTGTTTAGAGTTTTATAGCACTTAAAAGCTATGATGGACATTTTGCTTAAATATTTTAGAAGTAGCAAAATCCTGTATTGAAGTTTTAAAGCGTATATAAAATAAAGATGAATACTCTTTTTTGTTTAAATTTGGGTATGCTTAAACTCTATATAATTGGTCTGCTTATTTTGGTTACCGCCATCCTGGCCAACGTGCTTGCATCCAAACTTGGATTGTTGTCCTGGTATGATTTTTTAAACCTTCTTTCAGATAAGGGTCGAGACGGGTTTAAGGAGGTGGGATTCTTTGATTATCTATGGTTACTCTTGCTGTATCCGCTGGCGCTTGGTTTGGGGTATTGGTTTGGAATCAAAATATTTCAGGCTATCTTTGGCTAAAAAACTATGGAAAAAACCGTTACCGAAGCCATTGCATACCGGCGATCCTGCCGGGTGTATACAAATGATCCCATTGACACAGAAAAAGTAAAACAGTGCCTCCAAAATGCTGCTTTAGCACCCACCAGCAGCAATTTGCAGTTATGGGAATTCTACCACATCACAAATCCTGAAGTATTGAAAAAGCTGGCCATAGCCTGTTTCAATCAAAATGCAGCAAAAACCGCCCAACAAATGGTGGTTGTGGTGGCCCGAAAAGACCTTTGGGGCAAACGCGCCAAATCCAATTTGCATTTTCTCAATAAAGCTTTTGACAAACCCAATCTCACTGATCGCGAACAGGGACGCAAAAAAATGGCACTCAATTACTACGGGAAGTTAATCCCATTTACCTATTTTGACTTTCTTGGTATTTTTGGGTTTTTGAAATACTGGTTTTTTCAGGTGGTGGGACTTTTCAGACCCATTTACCGGCAAGTGAGAAACAGTGATATGCGCATTGTGGCTCATAAAAGTGCTGCGCTGGCCGCACAGAATTTTATGATTAGTATGGCAGCCATTGGCTATGATACCTGCCCGATGGAAGGCAGCGATACCCTGCGAGTCAAAAATATTCTCAAACTTCCACGCGGTTCAGAAATCAATATGGTGATTGGTTGTGGTCTCAGGGACGAAAAGGGAATCTATGGACCTCGTTTTCGGGTGCCTTTTGAAACGGTTTATAAGGAAGTTTAAAGCTGTTTTAAAATTTCAATGATGAGCAATGTCATTATTTAATTCCTTGATTATCATTACTTTTATGGTTTAACCAAAACCATTAAGTCATGGAAGTCTCTCTCTTTTTAGCCAAATTCTGGGGATGGTATCTCATTCTCTTTTTTTTCATCCTCAGTTTCAATCCCAAACGGATTAAGCAGATTTTTGAGTTTTTAAAAGATCCAAAATTTGCAATAATCGTCTCTTTTCTAGCCATCTTTATTGGTCTCATCAACATTATGCTTCACAACATTTGGGAGGCTAACTGGACGATTATCATTACACTCATTGGTTGGGCAGCTTTGTTTAAAGGATTGCTCATGTTTATTGTTCCTCAAAAAGCCACTCAAAGCATTGAGTTTATAAATATCAGATTTGTTCAGGCGGTTTACATTTTTCTTTTTATGTGTGGGCTTTATCTTTTGAATATGGGCTATGGACTCATTCCTTATCAAGGCTATTAATCCATCGCCATTCCGCCGTCAATAATATGTTTAACGCCGGTGATGTATTTGCTATTGTCTGAAGCGAGGAACAGCGCCAGTTGTGCTACTTCCTCATTTTCGGCATAGCGGCCCAGGGGGATACCGGCTTCAAATGCTTTTTGCATTTCATTGGGATTTTCAGGGGAAAATCCGGCTTCTATGGAACGCATCATTCGGTTATTGACCGGTCCCGGGTTGATGGTATTGACCCTGATCTTGCGTGAAGCAAACTCAAGTGCTGCCACCCTTGTAATGCCCTGAACGGCATGTTTACTGGCAACATAAGCGCCCAAATTAGGCGAACCCTGCACCCCAGCCACAGAAGAAGTAATTATCACGCTACCGCCATCGGTCATTTTGGGGACAACCACGGCACAGCCCAACCAAACACCTTTTACATTCACGTCCATTACTTTTTGATACATCTCGTCAGGATATTCGGTAATGGGCAAGGTGACACCTTCTATACCCGCATTGCTAAATAGAATGTCAATTTTGCCAAAATGCTCTAAAGTTTTTTGTGTAAAACGTTCCACATCGGTGCGTTTGGAAACATCGGCAGGAGTAAAGGCTGCATGTTCTGATTGTAATGCAGAAACAGCTTCTATTAATTGTTTTTCTGAAAGGTCAACAAGCATTACTTTTGCTCCTTCTTTTAGAAACAGTTTGGCTGTAGCCAGTCCAATACCTCCCGAACCTCCGGTAATGATGGCGACTTTGTTTTCCAGTTTTTTCATGAGTTTTGATTTTGATTTACATCCCTTATTTCAAGAAAAATAGCCAAAAAACCAGTGATATAAAATGACGGCTGTCATATGGAGTGGTAAGCGGGGTGTGATATTCTTAGCTAGTTTTGCGCTGCTAGGAGGGATTTAAGTAAAGAGTAGAAAGAAGAAGAGGTTTGAATTTTAAACCCCTATTAAAAATTAAAAAATACACCTTATGCAAAGAACTAAATTTTCAATGCTTTAAAACAAAATACTCCAAACTCCCCGCACCTCATTTTCTTCATAACCCGTTGCCAGGTCTTCAGGATAAAGCGTTTTGATTTGTTTCAGGACCCGGATGTCTATTTTTTCCGGTTTGCCGTGGCATTGCAGGCACATACTGTTTGTTACTATGGGATAGTAGAAGCGACTTTTATCTCCTTCGGGAAGGACGATGGGTTTTGGGTCTTTGCCTTGAGCAATTTGTTCTTGAAAATAGTTGATATAATACCGCTCTTCTTTATTGGCTGCATTGTTTGGGTTTCGGTTTTTATCACTCACTCTTTTGATGGCAGCCCCATGTTTTTCTTCCATTTGGGCGGTGAGTGGTATGGCCTCGATATTGCAAAATTCCAGTGCGTGCAGGGTGCCTTCTTTTTGAATGGCGCCCATGAGGTTTTGACCCAGGAGTTGCTTGGTTTCCAAAGCATATTCCAGACCGATTTCCGCTTTTTGTTCCAAAGTGGTTTTTGTGGGGTCGTTTTGCCCCATTCGTTGTTGCTTTCTTTGACCTTTCATCCCCCGGGGTATTTCATCCAACGGATTGTTTTCATACAAATAGTCGGCTATTTCTTCTAAAACGCCCTCGGGAAATTTTTGATAAGGCATTAAACCAAAATTGCGAATGGCTCCGGGCATTTTGGCTTTGGCTTCAGTGGGTTGCTCCAGAAACGAAAGAAAGTCTTTGGTAAATTGTTCTTTTGTGGTGCCTTCTTTGATGTAATGGCTTTGCACCATTGCCATTGGGGGTGCAATGCGATTGTCCCGGCCCACGCCATCGGGTGCGTGGCATACATAACAATGGGTTTCCATGAGTTTTTTGCCGGGGTGAGTTTTTACAGCAACTTCCGGGTGTAATGAAATGCCTTCATAAGGCTCTTTGTTGTTTTTGCAACTCGCTAATAATAGCGAAAATACAAGTATAAATAAAAGCTTTTTCACGTAGGATTTTTTTGATTTTTAAAAGTACAAAAACCCCAAATTTTGTTTTGCAACCTTTGTTACAAATAGAGAAAAAATTAAGAAGCCAACACCTGCTCGTTGTTTTTAGAAAACTCGCCCTTCCAGTTTGGATTCAGGTTTACATAAGCCTTTACAGCTTCATTAAACTCTTTGACCTCTTGGGGTGTGATGTTGTTTTTTTTCAGAAGTGATTTGTAGCGTTCTTTGTAGTTTAAAGTCATCATAAGAGCTGTATTTAAGTTTTACCATTGAATTTACATTTCAAAGATGCTAAAAATTACAGCTACCAAACAAGGGGGTTTTTCCTGAAAAGCAAAAGGATTTTTAATTTTTAAGTGTAAATCTTCCTGAAATTATCTTATTTTTAAAAATGCTATTTTTGTAAGAAATCCACACCCGGAAGCCGATAGCTTCAGGCTATATGATGAAAAAAATAAATCCATGAA
>JANSXN010000053.1 GCA_024742935.1 Flavobacteriaceae bacterium | reverse complement strand
TATGTCGCAGCTCCACCTAAAATCTTATCGGTTTTTCCAAAGGGGGTTTCAATAGCGTCAAAAGCGACGGTTCCAACAATGACTAATTTGCCCATGCTTGTTATTTAAAGTAAGTTGCAAATATACGGCTTTGTATTAACTCTAAAAATTGTTTGCAAATTAATTAAGCACATTACTTTCTCCCAAAATCTGCCGGGATTTCACCCCAGGCTTTGGTTTCCCATTTTACGATTTTTGTTGAATATGAATTGGTTTTTAACCATTGCTCAGCCCTGTCAACAAGTTTAAAAAGGGCTTTGTTCTTTTGAGTTTGCTGGAGTTTGGTGCGGCACTTTTTTACTTTTACCCAACCCATAGCTATTTTTGAGTCTGTATAAATGATGCGGTCGCTGTTGTTTTTTTTAAGGTAGGCAAGGCCGTGTACCAAAGCCAAAAACTCGCCAATGTTATTGGTTCCTTGTTTGAAAGGCCCCTGATGAAACAGCTGTTTGTGGGTTTGGGTGTCTACACCGCGGTATTCCATAATTCCGGGATTTCCACTAGAGGCGGCATCTACAGCAATTGAGTATAAATTGGGCTCGCCATATTTTTCTTTTTCGACTTTTGAAAGTGTTTTTTTCTTGGAACCTTTACCTGCATAGTCTTTATAATCGCCATCAAAAGCTATTTTGGCTTCAGCCAGAGTAGAGAATGATTTGTATTGAGCTCCGGTAATTCCTGTAATTGCTTCTTTGCATTTTTCCCATGAGTCAAAAATCCCTGTGGGATTGCCATACCAAACGACGTAGTGTTTTTTTTTTTTAAAGTTTCAGGTTTCAAGAAGTGATCAAATTTTCAATTATTTTCGGAAAATACTTTTGTTCCAGTGTGTGAATTTTTTCAGCTACGCTTTCAGGGGTATCTGTATCTGTTACATTTGTTTTTGCCTGAAATATAATTTCTCCTTCGTCATAATTTTCATTTACATAATGTATGGTAATCCCGGTTTCCTTTTCTTTGTTTTCCACCACCGCTTTGTGGATGTTCATTCCATACATTCCTTTTCCACCATATTTTGGCAAGAGAGCAGGGTGTATATTAATGACTTTATTTGGATACTGTTTTAAAAGAGTTTCAGGAAATTTTAATAGAAACCCGGCGAGAATAATCCAATCTACACCAGCGTCTGAAAGTTTCTCAAACACAGTGTCTTCGGAATAGAGATTTTCTTTAGAAAATTCAAAAACAGATACATTTAAACGAGTGGCTCTGCCAATTACTCCAGCATCTTTATTGTTAGTAAGCACCAATACCACCTCGGCAAAATCGCTGTTTTTAAAATAATGAATGACATTTTCTGCATTACTTCCATTTCCGGAAGCAAAAATGGCTATTTTTATCTTCATTTGTAAAGGGTTGCTATTGTGCAATTTCTAATGTTTTATGAGACAAAAGTAATAGAATTAAGATTGAGTTAAAGTAAAAATTACTAAATTAGGGCACATTTTACAAGTATCGTGTTGTATTAAATTAAAATATTTTATTTTTGCGACTTAATAAAATTTAAAAAAACAAAAATTATGTCAGACATTGCATCAAGAGTAAAAGCGATTATCGTAGACAAATTAGGAGTAGACGAAAACGAAGTTGTAACTGAAGCGAGCTTCACTAACGATTTAGGGGCAGACTCATTAGACACCGTTGAATTAATTATGGAATTTGAAAAGGAATTTGATATTCAAATCCCAGATGATCAAGCCGAAAACATTTCAACAGTGGGTCAAGCAATTTCCTATATAGAGAACGCAAAATAAGAAATCCCCCACAATGGAATTAAAGCGAGTTGTTGTTACCGGATTAGGTGCTCTCACTCCAATTGGGAACAATATTGAAGAATATTGGGACGGATTGAAGAATGGGAGGAGTGGCTCAGCGCCTATCACCTATTTTGATACTGAAAAATTCAAAACAAAATTCGCTTGCGAACTTAAAAATTTTGAGGCCACTGACTATTTCGATAGAAAAGAAGCCCGAAAACTCGATCGATTTGCTCAATATGCTTTAGTAGCTTCAGATGAAGCCATAAAAGATGCGCATTTAGATCTTGAAAAACTTGATAAGTTTCGCGTTGGTGTCATATGGGGAGCAGGAATAGGAGGGCTTGAAACCTTCCAGGATGAGGTGTTAAACTTTGCTGCGGGCGATGGCACGCCAAGGTTTAACCCTTTTTTTATTCCCAAAATGATAGCCGATATTGCACCGGGTCACATTTCCATTAAGCATGGATTTATGGGGCCAAATTACACCACTGTTTCTGCTTGTGCATCCTCAGCAAACGCCATGATAGATGCCTTAAACTATATTCGCTTAGGGTACTGTGATGTTATCGTCACCGGTGGTTCTGAAGCGGCAGTTACAAAAGCAGGTATGGGTGGTTTTAATGCCATGCATGCACTTTCAACACTTAACGACACCCCACAAACAGCCTCAAGACCTTTTGATGCCACACGTGATGGTTTTGTTTTAGGCGAAGGTTCCGGAGCGCTCATATTAGAAGAATATGAACACGCAAAAGCACGTGGCGCAAAAATTTATGCTGAAGTCCTGGGAGGCGGAATGACAAGTGATGCTTATCACGTTACAGCTCCACATCCTGAGGGAATTGGCGTAGAACGAGTTATGCAAAACTGCTTAAAAGATGCTGGAATTTCTGCAGACCAGGTTGATGCGATAAATACTCATGGTACATCGACCCCGCTGGGTGATGTAGCCGAGCTAAAAGCAATTTCAAAAGTATTTGGCGCACACGCAAATAAAATAAATATCAATTCTACAAAATCAATGACGGGGCATTTATTGGGTGCTGCCGGTGCTATTGAGGCCATAGCTTCCATTTTAGCTATGGAACACAACTTAGTACCTCCCACAATAAATCATACAACCGTTGATGAGAATATTGACCCTTCTTTAAATCTTACCCTAAATAAGGCTCAGTCAAGAGAGGTGAATGTGGCAATGAGCAATACTTTTGGTTTTGGCGGTCACAATGCTTGTATTCTCTTCAAAAAGATTGAACAGTAATTTTTAATGAGTTCATTTCGTGACATATTCCACTCCCGCGCTGAAAAAGACGGGATGTTTTTTCGTGAAATAAAAAATATCATTGGTTTTAGACCCGGAGACCTATCCATATATGAAATGGCCTTTACGCACCGCTCTTCACAAATTAAAAATAACAAAGGTGAAATTTTAAACTATGAACGCCTTGAGTTTTTGGGAGATGCAATGCTGGGGGCTGTAATTGCGGCACATTTGTTTAAAAAAGTACCGTCAGGTAATGAAGGGTATTTGACAAAAATGCGGTCAAAAGTTGTGAGTCGTGAGCATTTAAATGAATTGGGCAGAGATCTTGACCTCATACGCTTTGTGAAATCTTCGATTCCTTTGGATAACTTTGGACTCAATATACACGGCAATATTTTTGAAGCTCTGGTGGGAGCCATTTATCTTGATAAAGGATTTAAGTCTTGTGAAAAATTTATTCAAAAAAGAGTTATAAAGCCATATGTTGACATTGAAAAACTGGAAGGAAAAATTACCAGTTATAAAAGTTTAATTATAGAGTGGTGCCAAAAACACAAAAAGAAATTTGATTTTGCAGTTTATGATGACACAGGAAATGATACAGTAAAACATTTTGCCGTAAAGTTAAAGATTGATGATATAAGTATTGCAAAAGCAAGAGCCACCTCAAAGAAAAAAGCTGAAGAACGTGCCGCAAAAAGAGCCTACTATAAACTTCAATCCAAAATAAACCAAGCAAACAACAAATAAGAAAGCATTTTTAATATAAATTTTACAATAGAAAAGCTCTTCATCACCTCAGGAACCCTTATATTTACAATTCATTTTTGCGTAAACACCTTATGCAGCGCTACAACCTCAGTCTTGCTCTTGAAGAAGATTTTTTACTTCTGGCCATTCACAGTAGTTTGGAAGAATACAAACTTGCTTATTTAATAAACAAGCATTTAAACTTGCGGTTTCAAAGAAAGAAAAAAGACCTCGATTTTTTTTATAAAAGCGGGACAATTACTTATCCAATTTATGAATACTCAGATACAGTAAAAGATGATCTATTTTATTTATTAAGCAATGTCTGTAAGACAATTACTGAAAAAACTGTGAGTGCAGGTAGCTTGTTTGATATAGAATATGAAGAGAAAACACACTATTTGGTTCACGAATTCAAACAAGCTGATTTTTTGATAAAGATCATTACTGATGAAACTCAATTTTATGAAAACGAATTTTTAAAAAAATTATCAATAATCCCCGGCATAGTTGCTGCTCATAAAATTGACCAAAACAAACTAAAATCAAAACAAAACCTTAATTTTGACTCATGCCATTAAGAAAAAAAACTAAAATAGTTGCCACACTGGGGCCTGCAACCCAAAGCAGAGAAACCCTAAAAAAAATGATACTAGCTGGAGTAGATGTCTTTAGAATTAACTTCTCTCATGCCAACTATACCAATGTCAAAGAACGGATTGAAACCATTAGAGATATAGGTAAAGAACTTGAGTTCACCCCAGCTATACTGGCTGACCTTCAAGGTCCAAAACTGCGCGTTGGGATGATGAAAGAGGAAGTTATCGTAAACCCCGGTGATGAAATAGTGTTTTGCACCGGAGATGAATTTGAAGGCACTTCAAAGCGAGTTTATATGAACTATGATACCTTTCCAAAAGACGTGAAAGCGGGTGAAATGATTTTACTCGATGATGGAAAGCTACATTTTCAAGTGATTTCAACAAACAAAAAAAATGAAGTAAAAGCAAAAGTGATTCAAGGAGGTCCCTTAAAATCCAGAAAAGGTGTAAACCTGCCTAATACAAAAATTTCTTTACCCGCTTTAACCGAAAAAGATCTTGAAGATGCTGTTTTTGCAATTGAACAAGAAGTAGACTGGATTGCACTATCTTTCGTTAGAGATGCAGACGACCTTAAAATATTAAATGACCTCATTAAAGAGCGTTCAAAATACAAAATACCGGTCATAGCAAAAATCGAAAAGCCGGAAGCTGTTAAAAACATTAAACGAATTATTGCTCATTGTGATGGTTTGATGGTTGCCAGAGGAGATTTAGGTGTTGAAGTTCCCGCTCATGAAGTTCCATTAATACAAAAAGAATTAGTCCTTACTGCAAAACAAGCCCGCATTCCTGTCATCATAGCAACTCAAATGATGGAAACCATGATTACATCACTAACTCCCACACGTGCCGAAGTCAATGACGTAGCAAATTCTGTTATGGATGGCGCAGATGCGGTGATGCTTTCCGGCGAAACTTCAATCGGAAACTATCCTGTGCAGGTGATTGAAACAATGGCAAAAATTCTTAAAAGTGTTGAAAATTCAAGATTGATACTGGTTCCTCAAGAACCCCCGCAAATCAAAACCAATAGATATGTAACCAAGTCTGTCTGCTATCACGCGGCATTGATGGCAAACGAAATTGAAGCCAAAGCCATTTGCACTTTGACAAATAGTGGCTATACAGCCTTTCAAATTTCTGCCTGGAGGCCCAATGCTCATATTTTGGTTTTCAGTTCGAACAAGAACATCATTACCCGGATGAACCTGCTTTGGGGAGTGAGAGCTTTTCATTATGATAAATTTGTAAGTACAGACACCACTGTTGACGATGTTAATAAAATTGCACTTGAAAAAAACTTTGTGGAAAAGGGGGATTTCTTAATCAACCTTGCCGCCATGCCTATAAAAGACAAAGGGATGGTAAATACTTTAAGGGTTTCTCAGGTATAAAATTAAAAATCAAATTCCAACTGTACAGAAACCGCTTTTTCAAGCGGTTTTTCTTTTGTTTCGGTATTCAAATTAGAAAGCGATATACCCAGCAAACGCACAGAGTTTGACACTTTTTCCTGAAAAAGCAACTCTTTAACAGTTTCAAGAATCAACGCCTTATCAGAAATAAAATAAGGCAAGGTCTTGCTGCGGGTTTGCAATGTAAAATCGCTGTATTTAATTTTTAAAGTCACGGTTTTACCGGCCACTTTTGACTTTTTAAGACGGCGCTCGATTTCTTCGGCGATGTTTTGTAAGCGCTCCAGCATAAATATTTCTGAAGAGATATTTTCAAAAAAAGTGCGCTCTGCACCCAGTGATTTTCTAATGCGGTTGGGCTTTACTTCGCTTCTATGAATGCCGCGCACTACAAAAAAATAGTACGCACCACTTTTACCAAAAGTTTCTGTGAGATACTCCAGTGATTTGGTTTTTAAATCCTTTCCGGTGAAAATGCCCAGATTGTACATTTTTTCCTGAGTAACTTTCCCCACTCCATAAAATTTTCTGATATCTAATTTTTCAAGAAAATCGAGCACCTCTTCCGGCGCGATGGTTTTTTGTCCGTTGGGTTTATTGATGTCGCTGGCTACTTTAGCGATAAACTTATTGATGGAAATTCCGGCGGAAGCTGTCAAACCTGTTTGTTCAAAAATTTTTTGCCTGATTTCTTTCGCAATAAGCGTGGCACTGGGATTGCCTTTTTTGTTTTCGGTCACATCGAGATAGGCCTCGTCCAGTGAAAGCGGCTCTACCAAAGCCGTATATTCCAAAAATATTTTCCTGATTTTTTGAGAAACTTCTTTATATCGCTCAAAATTTGAACCCACAAAAATCAAATCAGGGCATAACTTTTTTGCCACAATACTTGACATCGCACTGCGTACGCCAAATTTTCGTGCTTCATAACTGGCAGCTGAAATCACACCCCTATCTGAAGGACCTCCCACGGCAACGGGTTTACCACGCAAATCAGGATTGTCCAGTTGCGCTACCGAAGCAAAAAAGGCGTCCATATCTACATGGATAATTTTTCTAATGGGAATTTCGTCGTGCATCACACAAAAATACTGTAATTTTAGGTCTATGAAGAAAACAGCGATCATTTTAGGAGCAACCGGTTTAACCGGCAGTATTTTGCTTGACCTATTATTGAAAGATACTCACTATGATAAAATCAAATTGTTTTCCCGCAATAGCGTGGGCCTCTCAAATCCCAAAATAGAGGAGCATCTCATCGATTTGTTTGAACTTGAAAAACACAAAGAAAACTATAAAGCAGATGAAGTTTATTGCTGTATTGGCACTACCAAGTCAAAAACTCCGAATAATAGCGTCTATAAAAAAATTGATTATGGCATTCCTTTCGCTGCAGCGAAATTGTGCAAGGAAAATAAGATTGACACATTTATAATCATTTCAGCGATGGGTGCCAACCCTGAAAGCAAGGTGTTTTACAACAAGATTAAAGGCGAAATGGAGCGCGATGTTCTCAAACAAAACATTCAAAACACATACATTTTACAACCGGGATTAATAGGCGGAAACAGGGACGAAAAACGGTTGGGTGAATCCATAGCCAAGTTTTTTTTCAAAATATTAAACCCCATTATCCCCAAAAACTACCGCACCATAAACCCAGAAACCATTGCAAAAGCAATGGTCATTATTGCAAATCAGGGTTTTTCTAAAACTCGTATTGAAAATCAAACCATAAAAGAAATTGCAGAAGATGCTTGAGATAGAACGTAAATTTTTAGTCACTACTGAAGCTTTTAAACAAGAAGCCATCAAAAAAACCCGCATTGTACAAGGATTTCTCAATACCCATCCTGAAAGAACGGTGAGAGTGCGCATTAAAGGAGATCAGGGTTTTCTTACAGTAAAAGGAATTTCAAACAAAGCAGGAACCACGCGCACTGAATGGGAAACAGCAATTTCAGTGGCTGATGCTGAAGCCTTGTTGGAATTATGTGAACCCGGAATCATTGACAAGACCCGCTATGAGGTAAAGGCTGGAGTGCATATTTTTGAAGTAGATGTGTTTTCAGGCGAAAATGAAGGATTGATTGTCGCCGAAGTCGAATTAAAATCTGAAGATGAATCATTTCAAAAACCCGAATGGCTCGGGAAAGAAGTCACCGGCGAGTTGAAATATTACAATTCACAATTGAGTTTAAACCCTTTTAAAAACTGGAAGTAACCAACAACCATCTCAGTCCCGATGCTTCGGGATAAAACCCTGAGAAGGTTCACTAAAACTATAAATAATATGAAACCACTTTTCTTTTTATTCATGATTGCAATCCTTATTTCGTGTAATCAAAAAACTACTGAAACTCCTTGTCCCGAAGAAGAAAAATCATCTATTGCCAAATTAAAAAAGGAACTCACAGAAAAAGGATTTTCTACTTTTGATTATATTGATGAAGCAACTAAGGACACTGTTGTGATGCAGCAATACTATATTGCATTTCTAAAACGAGGAGAAAATAGATCACAAACAAAAGAAGAAGCAGACAGCTTACAAAAACTCCACATGGAGCACCTAGGCAGAATGTATGACGAGGGATTTGCAGATATTTCCGGGCCCTTTGGAGATGATGGAGAGATAAGAGGAATTACTATTTATAACGTGCCCAACATTCAAATAGCAGATAGTTTAGCAAATCTGGACCCTATGGTTAAGGCTGGTCGGTTAAAAATTGACGTGCATCCCTGGTGGGCTGCAAAAGGGTTTAAACTGAGATAAAATTTAATCAAACCTCACCACCTCAACCCTTTCCTGAATCTTGTTTCCTTGCTGGTCCATTACTGTTAGAACATAGTTTCCGGGGCTTATAATCACTGCAAGTTCGTGAAAAGTCTCTGTTTTCCCAATGTATGTTTCATCAAGATACCAGTAAACAACGGCATCACGATCGCGATGAGCCAGTTTAAAAATAACATCGTTGATGTTCTCGTCAAAGTCTTTAGGAAGCATCACTTGCTCTCTTCTTTTGGGATAAATAAATGCCATTAATTGCTCATTTTCTGCTATACAGTCAGGGTGAAAAGGAGGCAGCGTTTTATATTGTGGATGAAGCTTTGCATAATAATATTCCATAACGGGCGGCAGGCTAAACCAGGTTTTCTGTTTACTGTTTTCTAATGAATAGCAAGAAGAATTGACGCGATAACTTTCGGTTTCATTTAATGTTGTTTGATGGTGGTAAGGACAAGAAATTGTTTTTATTCCTTGTGTGGGGATCCATTCCACAGAAGTTGCCTCACAATACAAACCCGCTCTGTAGCCGCTTTGTGAACAAATTGTCTCCTCAATCAAATCGTCATAAGGCACATCAAACCATAATTTATTTACCGGTAAAATTTTTAAGATGTCAAACAAAACAGGTGCTGCTGCCTGAATCCCCGTAAGCCCGGGACGCCCTTCTCCAATGGCATTCCCCACCCAAACCCCAATTGCATAATCTGGTGTAACGCCCACTGCCCAGGCGTCTTTAAACCCATAACTGGTTCCGGTTTTCCAGGCGATGGGGCGTGCGTCTTGGTAAAAGCTCCAGTTTTCATCTGCGTTGGGACGGTTGCTTTCGCGTAAGCTTTCAAAAGTTTTATAAATGGCCCCGGCGCCAAACACAGGAGGCTCAAATTGGTTTTTTCCAAAATCTGCATTCTCCCCTTGAATAAAAACCGGATTGGTAAATTCGTTTGCGCGATACTGGCTGGAATTTGAGGTAAAGTGATTTAACGTGGCAGCGAGATTTGCATAAGTTTTTGTCACTTCATAGAGACTGCTTTCGGCACCGCCCAAAATAAGGGTAAGGCCATAATGATTGGCTTGATGGTTTAAATTCCCCAAATTCATTTTTTTCAGCTGGTTGTAAAACCGTTGTAGACCATAGTCCTGTAGCAACCTCACGGCAGGAACATTCAAAGAACGACTTAGAGCGGTGCTTGCAGGCACGGCGCCATTGAACTGCTTTTCAAAATTTTCAGGGCTGTATCCATTTATGGTTGTGGGTACATCTGCCACCAAGGTTTTTGGAAGCAGTTCGCCCGCATGCATTGCCGAAGCAAATAAAAATGGTTTTAAAATACTTCCTGTGCTTCTGGGTTTGTCTGTTACATCCACAAATTTTTGGTGCTCAACGCCGGTGGGTGAGTTCCCTACATAGCCCACTATTTCCCGAGTATGCACATCAAGTATAATAATGGAAAGGTTGTGAATTTGGTTTTGTCGCAATTGAAAGTGATGGTCTCGTGTGATTTGGTTGAGTTGTGATTGTAAATTTATATTTATAGTTGATTTGATGCGCTCACCGGGATGATTACGTTTCATTTTTTCGGTAAAATGAAGTGTTTGGTCCGGCAACGTGTAGGGTTTCCCGGGAAGTGGTTCCAAAATGGACATTTCATAAGTAAGCTCATCAAACACTCCTTTTTGATAGAGTTTTTTTAAGAGCCGGTCTCTTTTTTGTTTTAAGAGTGTCTCATTTTTTCCGGGGAAGATTAGAGCCGGCGCATTGGGCAAAACCGCAAGTGCAGCACTTTGCCCCCAGCTTAATTCATTTGCGGGCACTCCAAAATATCGCCATGATGCCGTTTCCAGGCCTACTACATTTCCGCCAAAGGGAGCGTGTGAGGCATATAAATTTAAAATTTCTTTTTTGCTGTAGCCCGCTTCCAAACGAGTTGCCTGAAAGAGTTCGATACCTTTTTCAAAATAAGTGCGTTGTTTGTTTTTTCGCGAAAGCCTTATAAGCTGTTGTGTGAGTGTACTTGCTCCCCGTTTTTTGTCAGTTAACAAATTGTCTTTTAACGCCTTACCCATAGAAATGGGATTAAAACCGGGATGCCGGTAAAAGTATTCATCTTCAAAGTATTGGATACTTATCGCAAATCTATAAGGAAGACTGTCTGCTTTAGGGAAACGCCATTGACCGTCTTCTGCAATGCGTGCTCCCAGCAGAATGCCTTCCCTGCTTTCAACAACCGTAGATGTTGGATCGTCAAAGAGGGGTTTGGGCAGACAGAAAAACCATCCCAGGAAAATTGCAAATCCTATAATTAATTTAATCTTGTAACGGTATAAAAAGCCTTTTATTTGTGTTGTTTGAAAAATCATTTACTGCTCCACCTTAACCCATTGTCCTTTATTCCTGGCCAAAAAATTATTGTCATACATAGCTTCAGCTTGTGAACCCGGAAGATAGTAGTTGCCCAGATAAGAAGCATTTAGCTTTACGGTGAAGGTTTTGGTTTCCTTTCGATTTAAATCGAAATAAAAATGAACTCTATCATCACGAATGTCTGTATATCTGGCATCTCCTGAAGCACCGCCACCCAACTCTGTAAAACTGGTATTGACAATTTCCCAACCACCGGGGAATAACTGAGAAAGCGCTACATTGTCCACAAAATTATTTGAAGTGTTTTCAATGCGTATCTGAGCTGTTATTTCTGTTCCTTGTCGCAGGGTGGATACATCAATTCTTTTTCCTTCACCGTCAAAATAGTTTGTGACCACATTCAGGTTTCTGCGTTCAGCGAGTTCTTCACCCACAGGAAGCTTACCGGATTGGATGAGTCTCACATACACAACATTGTCTTTTGTGTTTTTAAGTGTGAGTTCATTTTGTCCCATTGTAAAGCCAATTTCACGTTGTGCAACCGCCTGATGCGTTTTAATGCTATGTGTTTTTCCATTTTGGATATAAGTTACTTCGAGGGCTTTACCTCCATTTTTAGAAACCATTTTTGCAAGTGCCATCAATGCATAAGAGGTTTCCTGAGTGCTGTACCATCTTGAGGACGAAAGGTCTCTGGCTATGGAAAGCGAAAGGTCTCTTTGTTTAGTATCGTTAATTAAAACCATCGTTTCCAAAGCCATCGCTCGGTTTCTAAAAGGGGATCCATAGGTATGGTAATCATAATTTTTTGGTTGAAAATCAATAGATGCGGTTTGTGCAAGTTGATTTGCCACACGATCCTGACCGGCGAGCGCATAAGCTGCTGCCAATCTCCATTTGGCATCGTTGTTTAAGTTATTTGTTTCGCGTAAGCGGTTCATAGCAGCTAGTTCAGGTTGACCGGCGAGTGCTAAGGTATATAGCCTGTATGCCTGTGTGAGCTCTGTGTTGTAAGCCCTCAAATTGGGTCGCCATTGACGGGCAGCATTTTGCTGATACCGCAGCCAATTGCTTATAAAAGTGACAGGAATTGCATAGCCCTTGCTTTTAGCTTCCAGCATAAAATGACCCACATAATTTGTGCTCCATTCATCTGCTTCACGTTCTCCAGGCCAGTAGCTTATGCCGCCGCCTGCACTTTGACAACTGTTCAGTTTTCTAATGGCTGCTTCTATATTTTTCTGAATTTTTTGCTTTCTGTCTAATGTAATATCAAAAACATCTGCCAGGTAAAGTTGAGGAAATGCCGCCGAAGTGGTCTGCTCCACACAACCGTGAGGATATTGAATGAGGTATTCCATTCTTTTAGTGAAATTCATGGGTGGCAAAGTGGAAAATTCCAGATAAGCGGCATTACTGCCTGCAACACCAAAAGTTGAGAAAGCAGCCTTTTGTTCAGAATTTGGTTCCAGAGTGATATCACTTACTTTTTGAGTGATGGGGTTTGGGTTTTCCACATCAATTTCTACTTTATAGCCGGCTCTTTCACCACCACCACTTGCAGAAATTTCAATGGTTTGAATTCCCGGAGTAGCTAAAACTTCATATTCAAAATTCACAATTTGTTCACCCACATTTGGAAAGGAAATGTTTTTATTGTTTCCTTCCAGCGGTCTTAAACCGGCTGAAGTAGTCACAGTAACAGTAACATTTTTTACTTTAGATTCCATCGCAAAAACGGTCACGGGAAGTGTTACTTTTTCTCCAGGGGATAATTTTCTTGGTAAGGAAGCTAAAACCATAAGTGGTTTCCTCACTGGGGTTGCTTTTTCGGCATTTCCATAGGCTGCATTTTTGTTGTCTGCGGCGACGACCATTGTGCGTACCGAACCCACATAATTGGGCATCGTTAAGTTATGGGAAGCTTTTTCACCCGCTTTAAGCGTAAAAGGTCCCAGATACATCACGACAGGTTTGAAGCGGTCTGCCTTTCGGTTTTTTGCTCCAGCTGCCTCATCGCCACCACCCACGGCATATATATTTTCAACACTGCCTGAATAAGCTCCAATAACATAGTCATACATATCAAAAGTTCTTACCCCTAAAGCTTCACGAGTATAAAACGCCTCATGTATGGCAGGGGTTCTAAAACGGGTAAGGTCCAAAAGTCCTTCATCAACAACGGCAAGGGTATATGTCATTGGTTTTTTGTTTTTTTCAGAGACTTTAACCGTAAACTTATCTTCCGGCTTTAATACATCAGGAAGTTCAAGTTGTGGCTCTAAAATAGTTGCCGGATTTTCAATTAAAAGCGGAATGACTCCATAAAGCCTGATAGGTAAATCATTTACCGTTTGCTCGTGGGGTTGTAATAAGGAAATGTTTACATAAATGTTTGGCGCCATTTCTTTAGTAATAACAATCGTAGCTTGTGTTTCTCCTTTTTTGGTTTCCACCCACTTTGTTCCCAGAACTTCTGTGCCATTTTCGATACTTAATAAAGCGCGGCCTTCACTTCCTGATGGGAAAGAAATCGTTGCTGTTTCTCCCACATTGTATTTTTCTTTATCTGCTGAGAAGACCAGCATTTTAGCACTTTCGGCATCACCTCCGGCTCCCGCTCTTGACCACCAGTTTCTGTAAAAATAAGCTACCCTTCCTGTTGCGTGTCCGCTTTTCTGGTCTACAATGCGTATGAGATAACGCCCACTTTCCTCTTCAGGGATATTGATGTTGAAATTTGTTTTTCCATTGGCACCCGTTTTAATTTTGAATTCTTGAACAGGTTTGTGGACTGTGGCATTTTCATAACTTGAAAGATTGTCCTGCCCCCGGCTCCACCACCAGCGCCATTCAATTTTAAAGACTTTTACTTCCAGTTCCCGATTGCCTGAGGCAGTTCCTTTTTCATCTACTGTTGCAACATCAAAGGTGTTAATTTCATCTGTATAATAAGAGCCATAGGCTTTTGATTTTGGTGATTGTATCCCTACAAAATGTGAAAAAGGTGCCAGGTCTTTTGAAATAACATCTATAGAAAAATCTCCTCCTCCTTCAAATACTTTAGTTAAAAAATTTGCACGCAACATACCCGGAGCATTTTTACTTAGTTCCAGTTTTTTATTGATACTAATTTTACCTTCTTCGTTTACTTTACCTTTAAGTATGGGGATTTCTGTTTCCATAAACGTTCTTACAGGGTCTGAAAACACATAATTTTGAAATCCTTTAAAGGAAGTAGTTGTAGAACGAATGGTAGCATCCATTTCTATATTGAGGTTTCTTCCTGGAGCACCGTGCAGCCAGTTGATGCTTGCATTTGCTGTAATAGGCTTATCAATTGTTAATATTTCATCTTCAAAATCTAAGTTGATTTTTAGTCGGTTTGGCTTAACAGTTGCTACATTGAGGGTTTCTGAAAACTGTGCGCCACCCACGTTTATGATAACTCTCCAGTTACCTGTGGGGTCTGTGGGATTTGTGGGAATGGGAAAATAAAAAACGTTGTTGACTCCTTGACGACTTACTTTATTATGGACAATTTTTCCTCGTGCATCACTTACTTCAAGAGAGACAGGGTGGTCTTTGGGTAGTGGGTTGCTTATGTCGTTTAACACGAAAGAAAGGTGTATGCTGTCACCGGGTCTGTAAACACCTCTTTCTGTATAAATAAAACCTTTGAGTCCTTTTTGAAGTTGCTTACCGGAAACGTCAAACTTACTTAAGGAAAGCGCATTGCCATCATCAAGTTTTACATAGGCAAAGTTGTTGTTTTTCTGAGCTACTGCAAAGGCAACTTCCCTGTTGCTATCAAAAAGTATTAACCCATTGGGCTCTGTTGTAATTGTTGTGATGAGTTGTTGCTGGTAATTGTAGAGTGAAATTTTTACTCCTCCCTCGGGACTTGAATTTATCAAATTTGATGCTGCAAAATGATATGATTGATTGATACCTTTTTTAACAATGAGTCCCAAATCTGAAGCTAAAAGATTTGTACTTAAAATTCTGTCTTCATTATAATAAGCTTCATGGCATGGGTTGTCACGTTCTTGCCAGTTATAGGTATATGAGCGCCATCTGTAAATGCGGTTGTCCCAGTATTGTTGCTCTCGTTCTTCTTCATCTACAGAAGGGATACTACCTGATGACGATTCATAATAATCATAGTCATCATAGTCCTCCCCTTCATTTGAGGTAACCGAAGTTGTATCACAATAGTAATTGGCGTGTTCTTTATTGAAACTTATCTCAATACGGTAAATGGCTCCGGGATCTGCTGTAAAGTATTCAGATAAATTGAGCCCATAGGCTTTCCATTGGCCATAATCAGTGAGACCTTCTTTGTTTAGTGTGATGGTTTTTTTGGCTATTCTTCTTCCCACTCGGTTGAGATTATAAGTAGAATTGTCGTTTAAATCTGAAGATTGTAAATACTGTAAAATATTGTTTTCAAATATTTTAATTACCCTCACTTCTACTGCATTGAGATTTACAGCTTCAAAATAAAAAGGGGTTGAAACAGCATTTGGTAAAATCACGCCATTTGAAATGGGTCTTATTGCCGGTTTTAATTGTTCAAAAGAAATAAGTTCTGAAAACGGTTTTTTAAGTTTGTAACCGTCTGTTCCTGTTATTCCTTGAAATATTTCGACAAGGGCATCTCCAATAATGCGCTCCTGAGGATAGACTTTCAGCACATTTCCATCTACCTCAAAGCGATGGTTGGTCTTGTTTTGAATAGTTACCAACCCATTAAAATTTTGATTTTCCATTACAGGGTCTGAAAAGTTGATTTTCAGGTAGCTATTTGGCTCAAAATGAGCCGTAACATTTACAACAGAAAAGTTGTTCTTGCCAAAAATTGTGAAGGGTGTTTCGCCTTTAGTTTCAGAAGAAATGGCTTTTCCATCCCAGGAGATTAAAATTTGAGAATCATCTTCAAAACGCTGAATACTATCGATAACAAATTCAAAATGTTTTCCGGCTAGGGTACTTTCTTTAAATTTTACTTTTAGACTGATGTTTTTTTGAGAAGCCTTTAAAATTTCTTGAATTGCATTTGCTTCAAGAATATCATTTGCTTGCAGCGTCCCTGAAAGGTATTGCCAATCTTTGTTGTATGATTGCAGGTCTTCCAGGTTTATTTTAAATGCCGGGGAAATAGTTTTAAATCCAAAAGTAAATGACCTGAACTCTTTTTTTAAGTCATCATAAAATTTGTCAAGTTTGAGTGTAGCATTGTACTCAGTATCTGGCTTTAATTTGGTTTCTGGTACAAAAATTAAGCTTCTGCCATTTTCTATGACTAACTTTCCTGATGTTTTTGGTGTGATTTGTAAATATTCAGATGGGAGCTCTTGAGTGAGGTCAAATTGATCGAGTGATTTTGTAAGTTCAATTCTTATGGGTTCAACCACTGAAACCCTTCCCGCTGTGTGTTGCGTTATATAATCTCTGAATAAGTATAAGTTATCTACATTTTGAGCAGAATCCTTTTTCCCACAAGAAAAAAAGAACCCAATAAAACTCACAATAACTATTATTTTTGAAAGAGGCCTCATTTGGTTTTATTTTGGAATGACTATTTAAAATTACAATTTATTAGAAGAATATTCTCGTTCTACCTTGCAAATTTTTACATCATACCATTTATACCAGATTGACTTTCCTTTATCTTGTGCAATCAAGTGTTCACTATTTTTTTTCCAATTTGCTATGGCCTCTATACTTTCCCAGTAACTCACGGTTATTCCAATTTCGCTTCGTGCGCTTTCTAAGTCAATAAAACCCGGTTGTTCTTTGGCAAGTTGTTCCATTTTTTCAGCCATTTCGGTATAACCAAAATCATTATCATTTTTTAGTGAAGTAAAAATGACTACATAATAAGGTTTAAAATGTGTGCTCATTACTCTTTATAGATGCCTATGTTCATTTCGCCTTGAGCGTTCATAGAGGCCCGGTACATCCCTGCAGTATTGAATTCTGCCACCATATTGCCGTTTTTATCGATGGCTACAATTCCTCCATCGCCTCCCAAAGCAGGTACTTTATTTTGAATGACTTCACGGGCAGCCTCTTCAAGTGAGAGGCCCTTATATTCCATCAATGCAGAGATATCGTGTGCTACAACAGCTCTTATAAAAAATTCTCCCCAACCGGTACTTGAAACGGCACAAGTGGCATTGTTTGCATAAGTACCTGCACCAATTATGGGAGCATCACCAATGCGGTTCCATTTTTTATTGGTCATACCACCTGTTGAAGTTCCCGCTGCCAGATTGCCGTACTTATCGAGAGCAGCTGCACCAACGGTTCCAAATTTTGAATCATTTTGTCCCTGGGAAACTGAAGCTGTTTTCCCATCGTGGTCTAATTCTGTTTTTTCAGAATCTTTAATTCTTTGTAGGGATTTGAATCGGCTTTCGGTATAGAAATAGGAAGGATCAACCATTTCGATTCCTTGTTCAGAAGCAAATTGTTCTGCTCCCTCACCACTTAGCATAACGTGTGGCGAATCGGTCATTACTTTGATAGCGAGGTCTATGGGGTTTTTGATGCGTGTAACACCACTGATGGCACCGGCATCCTGAGTGTTTCCCACCATCACTGAAGCGTCTAGCTCATTGGTTTCATGATGGGTGAAAACAGCACC
>JANSXN010000076.1 GCA_024742935.1 Flavobacteriaceae bacterium | reverse complement strand
CCGGACAGGTTTTAAAGATACCTAACCTGTAAGGGTTATCTCATGTAGAAAGAGTCGCCATTTTTGCGACTCTTTTTTTTATTTTAAACCTGTCAGGTTTTAATAAAACCTGAAACGATCAACCCATTTTCCATTAAGAATTCCTTAATACACTCCCATCATTTTATTTGGTAATTTTGTATTCATAAAAATTAAATAATGTCTGCAATAAAAAAAGTAAAACAGCTGGGTTTCCAGTGGGAAACCCAAGACCCCTTTTTATTTTGTGCCTACCACAAAGATGATTTTCCAAAAGGCAATGAGCAACTTGGTCCGAATCCTTCTCTTCTAAAAGGAAGATACATTGGTCAGGATTTTACAATTAAAGACGGTTGGCGTATGTATCACGGTCAAAAAGTCCCAGGTTTCCCTGCCCATCCTCACAGTGGCTTTGAAACAGTTACTTTAGTAGAAAAAGGCTTTGCAGACCATAGTGACTCTTTGGGTGCTGCAGGTCGATTTGGCAATGGCGATGTGCAATGGATGACTGCCGGAAAAGGCGTGATGCATTGTGAGATGTTTCCGCTTTTGAATCAGGAGAAAGGCAATCCTTTTTTATTGTTTCAGCTGTGGCTGAATTTACCCGCTAAAAGTAAAGGAGTTGACCCATACTTTCGTATGTTATGGAATGAAGAAATTCCCGTGGTTGAAGACAATGGTGTAAAACTAAAAATCGTTGCCGGTAATTACAAAGGCACACAAGCAGCTTCACCTACTCCCAACTCCTGGGCAGTAGATCCTCAAAACGAAATTGCAATTTGGACCCTAAAAATGGAACCCGGAACTACCTGGGAAATTCCATTAGCATCTGATGGAACAAACAGAACACTCTTTTTTTACAACGGAAATGAAATTGAAACTGAAGGATTTACTATCCCTAAAGAACATTCATTGGATTTGTTCCCCACTGAAAAAATCACAATAAAAAACGGTGATTCTCCGGCTGAATTCCTTTTTCTGCAAGGAAAACCCATAGGCGAACCGGTGGTACAGCAAGGACCCTTTGTCGCCAATTCGCGCCAGGGAATTCAAGACGCTATTGCACAATATCAAAAGAATCAGTTTGGTGGCTGGCCGTGGGATAGTTATGAACACGTTCACGATGCTCAAAGAGGTCGCTTTGCTATTCACGCTGATGGAAAAGAGGAAGTAAAGTAATCTTATATTTTTAGAATATTTTATGTAGTTTTGGTTTAATTGAAAGGAGTTGTTCCTGAAATATACCTAACACCAAAACTTCATGAATTTAAGCACTTTAGACCTTGTCATTATCTTTTCATTTTTTGGTCTTACAATCCTCATTGGTTTAATTACTGCCAAGAAAGCCGGAAAAGGATTTAATGAATATTTTTTATCAGGCAGAAATATGCCCTGGTGGTTATTGGGAATTTCAATGGTTGCAACAACATTTTCTGCAGATACTCCCAATTTGGTAACAGATATCGTAAGAAAAAATGGTATTGCCGGCAACTGGGTTTGGTGGGCTTTTTTGCTCACAGGAATGTTAACCGTTTTTGTATATGCAAAGTTGTGGCGCAGATCAGGATTTTCAACAGACCTTGAGTTTTATGAATTGCGGTATGGCGGAAAAGCGGCTGCCTTTTTAAGGGCGTTCAGAGCCATTTATCTGGGAATTATTTTTAACATTTTAATTTTGGCATCTGTATTACTTGCCGGAATTAAAATTAGTGCTACTATGCTTGGTATGAGTGCCCTGGAAACCGTTGTCATCGTTTCAGTAATTACACTTATTTATACAGTTTTAGGAGGGTTGCGGTCTGTGATATTGACTGACTTATTTCAATTTGCCATTGCAATGGCAGGAGCTATTTTTGCTGCAATTTATGTAGTCAATCTTCCTGAAGTGGGTGGTTTATCTCAACTTTT
The DNA here is from genome assembly GCA_024742935.1 of Flavobacteriaceae bacterium. Classification (GTDB taxonomy): domain Bacteria; phylum Bacteroidota; class Bacteroidia; order Flavobacteriales; family Flavobacteriaceae; genus Planktosalinus. The sequence continues at coordinate 9,727 of JANSXN010000076.1, read as the reverse complement.
AGCCAAACCAGAACTCCAGGATTCGTTGCGCTTTATCCCGGAATTCAATGATACAACAGCATGGGTATCCTTGTTAATCATTCCATTGGCTGTGCAGTGGTGGGCAGTTTGGTATCCCGGTGCAGAGCCCGGCGGTGGTGGCTATATTGTGCAACGCATGCTTGCTGCAAAAGATGAGAAACACGCCGTGAAAGCTTCACTTTTATTTAATATTGCTCATTATGGAATCAGACCCTGGCCCTGGATTTTAATCGCCTTGGCATCAATGGTTGTTTTTCCAGACTTGGATGCCTTACGAACAGCTTTCCCTAATGTTGAAGAGTCAGTAATCAACGACGATATGGCTTATCCTGCAATGCTTACTTTTTTACCTGCAGGATTGCTGGGTCTTGTCTTAGCTTCCTTAATTGCTGCATTGATGTCCACACTTTCTACCCATTTAAACTGGGGAGCGAGTTATGCGGTTCACGATTTTTATCATCGTTTTATAAGACCCAATGCAAAAGACACCGAACTTGTTTCCGTGGGGCGTTTGTTTACGGTTTTTATCATGGTTGCAGCCGCATTTTTAGCACTGGTTTTGCAAAATGCCTTGCAAGTTTTTCAAATCATATTACTCATTGGTGCCGGTACAGGGCTCCTTTTCATTTTAAGATGGTTTTGGTGGCGCATTAATGCATTGAGTGAAATTGCGGCAATGGTCATTTCTTTTATTTCGGCGGTTCTGTTCACTGTTATTTTGCCTAAATATTCAGAATTCTGGAGTGACTTCCCTGAACATTATCGATTGCTTCTCTCAATTGCTATAACCACTGTGGGATGGATTGCAGTTACTCTTCTCACGAAACCCGAAAAAGATAGCGTTCTCATAAATTTCATACAAAAAGTAAAACCGCATCTTTTTGGATTTAAAAAAGTAGTTCAACGAAATGCGCTTGATACAACATCATTCAAACCTTCCAACTTCACAAAAGAATTGAGCGCTATGTTTGCCGGGGTGTTTATGGTTTATGCGGCTTTGTTTGGTACGGGATTTTGGATTTACGGTCAATGGACACAGGCACTCATTGCAACTTCTATTTTTGTTCTTTGTGGATGGTTTATACACAAAAGCAGGAAATCTGTTTTTTAATCTAAGAAAAATTGAAAACACCACATCATAAAAGTCCTTCACTTCTTGTTCTAGCCGCCGGAATGGGTATCAGGTATGGACAACTAAAACAAATCGATGTGGTCAATTCTTCAGAAAATAGCCTGCTCGATTATGCCCTCTATGATGCAATAAAAGCCGGATTTAAAAAAGTTACTTTTGTTATTAGAAAATCATTTGGGAAATCTTTTATAGAGAAATATGACCAAAAACTAAAACATCTTATTGAAGTTAATTATGTTTTTCAAGAGATTGACTTGCTTCCCCCACCCTTCAAACCAAATCCTCTAAGGCAAAAGCCCTGGGGAACAGGACACGCTATTTGGACAGCAAAAGAGATAATCAATGAACCTTTTTTAGTCATCAATGCAGATGATTATTATGGTGGCTCTTCTTACAAAATAATGTTTGATTATCTAAAACACTATTTGAGTTTTAACACAAAAGAATTTGCATTAATGGCTTTTCCAGTTGAAAAAACCTTATCAGAAAATGGAGCCGTTTCAAGAGGAATTTGTAAAATAAATGATGACAATTTTCTGCTCACTGTCGAAGAAAAAACAGCCATTCAACTTGAAAATAATCAAATCATATCCACACATAATTCCGAAAAGGAAGTAATTCCAAAAAACACCCTTGTTTCTATGAATATGTGGGGGTTAACTCCTTCCTATTTTCAATGGGCAGCTCCTTGTTTCAAATTGTTTTTGAAAACAAACTTCAACTCACTTGATAAGGAATATTTTCTGCCAAAAACCATCGATCAAATCATAAAAAGTCATGATGTGAAAATTAAAGTTTTAAGTTCTGGAGAAAGTTGGTTTGGATTAACCTTTCCCGAAGATAAAATACTTGCCAAGAGAAATCTCGAAGAAATGACCCAAAAGGGTCTGTATCCCAAAAATCTTTTTAACCTTTAATTTTATTTTTTTTTAATGTGTTCAAGCACCCATTTATTAGAAATTCTACAACAGTTCAAAGTCAAATCTTTAGATGTAAAAATTGAAACTGTACAAGAGGGTCATATTCACAGTTCTTATAAAATTCTAAAATATTCACCTCCAAACAACGGTTATTTTCTCCAAAAGATTAATCAAACTGTTTTTCAGGATGTTGAAAAGTTAATGACTTCTATTGATTTGGTTACAAAACACATATCCCATAAACTCGGTAACCTTACTGATACCCGTTTTTCTAATTTTAAGGTCATACCCACAATAGATGATAAACTCTTTTACAAAGATGCTAAGAATTCATATTGGCGCTTATACTCCCTCATTCCGGAAGCACATTCTTTTCAAAAAATGGAAACACCCGAAATTGCTTATGAATGTGGAAAAATTCAGGGGCAATTTATCAATTTGTTGAGTGATTTTCCCATTCAAAAGATGTACACCGCCATTCCAAATTTTCACAATTTGGAAAAACGATGGGAGGTCTTTCAGTTTGTATTGGAAAAAGATTTAATGAACAGAGCAAAGTTTGCTAATGATGAAATTGATTTCGCCTTTCAAAAAATAGACACCATTTTAAAACTCCATCATTTTATTAATGAAGGATCTGTCCCAAAACGCTTGATTCATAATGATACCAAATGTAACAATGTTCTTTTTGATAAAAATAACAAGGCTATTGCGGTGGTTGATTTAGATACTGTTATGCCGGGAAGCCTGTTATTTGATTTTGGTGATGCCATCAGGACCGGTGCAAATACAGCTTCAGAGGATGAAAAAAATATTCAAAAAGTTACTTTAGATTTAAAACTCTTTAAAAGCTATTCTAAAGGATTTTTACAAAGTACAGCTGCCATTTTAACTCAAAATGAAATTTCTCATCTAGTTTCCGCAACTCACTATATGACTTTCATCATCGGACTGCGGTTTTTAACAGATTACTTAGATGGAGATCGTTATTATAAAACCACTTATTCAGAACACAACCTCATCCGCACGAGAGTACAGTGGAAATTCCTTCAAGAACTGGAAAAAAATGAAAAGGAAATGCACAAAATTATAATGAGTTTAAGATAACTTACGCGAAAGAAAATACAGCTTTCTCGGCACACTTCTCTCCATCAATTGCAGCAGAAACAATTCCCCCGGCATAACCGGCACCTTCACCACAAGGATACAAACCCTTTATTTGAATATGCTCTAAAGTTTCTTGATCTCTGGGAATACGCACCGGTGAAGAAGTTCTTGATTCTGTGGCATGTACCACGGCTTCATTAGTAAAATAGCCTTTCATGCTTTTTCCAAATTCCTGAAATCCCTTTTGCAATCTATTGTAAATAAAATCAGGTAATACATTCCCCAATTCAACCGATTGCACTCCGGGTTTATAGGAAGTTACCGGTAAGTCTGCTGACAATTTTCCTGAGCTGAAATCTACCAGTCGTTGCGCGGGTGCGGTTTGGGTTTTTCCGCCTTCCAACCACGCTTTTTGTTCCACTTGCTGCTGAAAATACATAGCCGCTAGTGGTGTTTCTCCAAATTTTTTAAAGTCTTTGGGACCTACCTCCACAACAATACCTGAATTGGCCGTTGCCTGATCCCGTTTACTTGGCGACCAGCCGTTTGTAACTATTTCGCCCGGTGAGGTCGCACAGGGAGCAATTATCCCACCCGGACACATACAAAAGGAATAAACTCCTCTTCCATCCACTTGTTTCACAATGCTGTATGGCGCCGGTGGTAGAAATTCGCCACGATAATCACATTTGTATTGAATACTGTCAATGAGTTCCTGTGGGTGTTCTACACGCACGCCCAGAGCAAAAGGCTTGGCCTCGATGGCGATTCCCTTTTGATACAACAATTCAAATATATCCCTTGCAGAATGTCCGGTGGCAAGGATTAGTTTTTTAGCCTCAATGGTATCGCCTTTTTGAAGTCTTACACCGGAAATTTCATTGTTTTTAATTTGAATATCTACTACCCTGCTTTCAAAATGAACTTCACCTCCACAATCAATAATGGTTTGCGTTATTTCCTGAATAATAGCGGGAAGTTTATTGGTTCCAATGTGTGGGTGGGCTTCCACGAGAATTTGTCGGGTCGCTCCAAAAGCAACCAGCAATTCAAGAATGCGCTGTACATCTCCGCGTTTTTTACTTCGGGTGTAGAGTTTCCCATCAGAGTAAGTGCCTGCACCACCTTCCCCAAAACAATAATTGGAATCTTCATTGACTATGTGCTCAATATTTAGTTTTTTTAAATCACGTCTTCGGGAGCGCACATCTTTTCCACGTTCTAAAACAATGGGTTTTTTTCCCATTTCAATACAGCGAAGAGCTGCAAACAAACCTGCAGGACCTGCACCTACAATTAAAACAGATTCTGCTTTAGAAACATCACTGTAATCAGGTTTATTTATTTGTGTTTCAACAAAATCCTCGTTTACAAAAACAACCAGTTTCAGGTTGATTTTAATATTTTTTTGACGGGCATCAATGCTGCGCTTCAGTATTTCAATGTGTTTTATTTCATTGAAAGAAATGCCAGAGTGTTTAGCCAAAAAATGATGCAAGGCTGCAGTATTTGAAGCAACTTCAGGTGAAACCTGTATTGAGAATTCTTTTTGCATCTGTTTTTTTTATTACTGCAAATATAGGCTATCATTAACATTTATTTTTTAGGTTATCTGAGGGATTTATGTATTTTTGGATTTCAAAAAAATATTCTTGGAAAATTCCACAAAAAAAATTGCAAAATCCACTCGCTGGTATCGAAAAATTCATAAATACATTGCGATTACAACCTTTGCGTTTATGTTTATTATTGCAGCTACAGGACTTTTACTTGCGTGGAAAAAAGAGTTTAAGTTTGTTCCTCCCACTCAAAAAGATACAGCTGTAACCCCCTCTCTTTCCATTGAAAAAATTGCCGAAATCGCGCAAACATATATTCTTGAGAACACAGATTTAGAGCCCGAAATTAATCGAATTGATATTCGGTTAAATCAGGGAGCTGCAAAAGTGCGGTTTGAGCACCATTATAGTTAAGTGCAGGTGGGAATTAAATCTGGAGAAATCCTTTCGGTAAAAACCAGAACCTCTGACATTATTGAGCAAATTCACGATGGGTCTATCCTAGATTTTTTATTTAAAACCAACAATGAAGAGGTTAAAAAAACCTATGTTACCATTACATGTCTGGGTCTAATGATTCTTTCTATTACAGGTTTTTACCTTTGGTTGAACCCAAGAAGAATTAAGAAAATCAAGAAAAAGGAAAGCACATAATCATAAGTTTTAACTCTCTTATTGTCAGTATTTTTACTACCTTAGTAGCAATTAATAACCAAAATTATCAATCAATGAAACAAATCAGTTTAGTTACAGCTATGCTGTTTCTACTAATTTCCTGCGGGGAAAAAGAAACAAAAACAGAACGTGAGGTTGCTCAATACAGCATCGCTCAGTTTATGGACAACGAAGCCGTTTTTGGAAGCGGTTTTTCTAAAGACAATTCCACAGTACTCGTGAGTAGTAATCGTTCCGGGATTTATAATATTTATACAGTTCCGGCATCTGGTGGAGAAATGAAAGCTCTTACTTCATCAGATTCTTCATCAGTATATTCCATTTCTTACTTTCCTAACGATGATAGAATCCTTTTTAGAATGGATGGAAACGGTGATGAAATCTACAAAATTTTTATGATGGATGATGGTGAAATCACTCGCTTAACACCTGCTGAAAATGCACGGGCATTATTTTATGGCTGGTCAAAAGATGGCAACAAACTTTATTATGGAAGTAATGAAAGAGACTCACGTTTCACAGACGTGTATGAAATGGATCTGGAAACCTTTAGCCCAAATATGATTTTTGACAATAAAGATGCTTATGATTTTGGAGGAATTTCAAATACCGGAAAATACATTGCTTTTTCAAAAGCATTGAATACAAACGATTCTGATTTGTATGTATATGATATCGCTGAACAAAGTTTTACTAAAATAAACGAAAGCCAAAGCGGAAACTCTGCTCAGGATTTTTCTGTTGACGATACTTATCTTTACTATACAACTGATGCCGATGGCGAATTTGCTGTGGCAATGCGATATGATATCACAAACAATACTTCAGAAAAAGTACTTGAAAAAGACTGGGATATCAGGGGGGTTGGATTTAGTCATAACGGAAAATACCGCACGGTATTCATCAATGAAGATGCTGCAAACACATTAGAAATTACTGAAACAGCAACAGGCAAAAACCTTGACTTACCAAATTTTGACAATGAATTTATAACCGGAATACGATTTTCACGAGATGAAACCATGGCATTGCTAAATGTAGGCGGCTCACATACACCCACAAATTTGTATGCTTACAATCTTGAAAACAAGGAGCACGTAAAATTAACTGATGCTTTAAATGATGAAATCAATCCGGAAGACCTTGTTGCTGCAGAAATTATTAGGTACCCTTCATTTGACGGGCTTGACATTCCATCGGTTTATTACAAACCGCACAATGCATCGGCAGACAATCCTGTACCTGCTCTGGTTTGGGTTCACGGTGGTCCGGGAGGTCAATCAAGACAAGGATTTAGTTCCCTTATTCAGTACCTGGTGAACCATGGTTATGCAGTGCTTGCAGTCAACAATCGCGGGAGTAGCGGTTATGGAAAAACATTCTTTCAACTTGATGATCAAAATCATGGTGAAGGCGACTTACAAGATTGTATAGAGGGTAAAAACTGGCTGGCACAACAACCTGATATTGATGGAGACAGAATAGGTATTATTGGTGGTTCTTATGGAGGTTATATGACAATGGCTGCACTCACCTTTGCCCCTGAAGAGTTTGATGTGGGAGTCAATATTTTTGGTGTTACAAATTGGTTGCGCACATTAAAAAGTATTCCACCCTGGTGGGAATCTTTTAAAGATGCATTATATCTTGAAATGGGTGATCCCAACACAGAAGATAGTATTCGATTGCATCGCATTTCGCCCTTATTTCATACCGAAAATGTAACAAAGCCACTTTTAGTGCTTCAAGGGGCTACAGATCCAAGAGTATTGCAAATTGAATCTGATGAAATAGTTGAAAACGTACGGAAAAATGGAGTTCCCGTTGAATATGTTTTGTTTGAGGATGAAGGTCATGGCTTTGTAAAAAAAGAAAATCAAATTAAAGCCAATGAAAGTATTCTTGAGTTTTTAAATACTCATTTAAAAGGTGAAACTGAAGTCAATTAGTCTATAAATAATTTTAAAAATCTTTATTAAAATTTTGTTTAGTTCTGCTACAACTTGTAACTTGTAGAACAAATAAAAACTTAAATCAAACTAGTATGAATATTAAATTTTTAGCCATTTATATGTTTCTTTTTGTTGCATTTATAAGTTGCAAAAACAATAAGAATGATAATAATGAAACTCAAGAAGAAATCGTTAAAGAAACCGTTGAAGAAAATGTTGAAGTAAAAGAAATCATTATCATGATGGAACCCAGAAGTAATTCAAACACAAAGGGAAAAGTTACATTTACTGAAAAAGAAGGGGTTGTATCAATGCATGGTGAATTTGAAGGTTTAACCCCTGGAATGCACGCCATTCATTTACATGAAAAAGCCGATTGTTCAGCTCCTGATGGCACTTCAACTGGGGGGCATTGGAACCCCACTTTTGAACGCCATGGAAAATGGGGGGATGCAGAAGGGTATCACAAAGGAGATATTGGCAACTTTGAAGCTGATGAAAACGGAAATGGTATGATTCATTTTGAAACAGACCAATGGTGTATTGGCTGTGATGATGAAACTAAGAACATCCTTGGAAAGTCTGTCATTGTTCACCAAGGTGTTGATGATTTTGTTACACAACCCACCGGCGATGCCGGAGGACGCATTAGTTGTGGTGGCATTATTAAATAAATTCAAATATATTTAAACAAAAAAAGACCTTGAAAATAAATCAAGGTCTTTTTTTTGTTATTATAGTTTGAAGGTGTTTCTCTTTAGGGACACTCACTCATTTTGAATGTTTACTGTATGTTTCACTTTCATACTTTATACTAATACTAACGCAATAAGGATGCCAAAATTGCTTTTTGAACCACTTTTATTCGTCAAGCAGTAAATTGAGTGTCACATCAATATTGTCTCTGGTCGCTCTTGAAAAGGGACAAATTTCATGGGCTGCATTCACTAACTTTTCACCGGTTTCAATATCATGACCCGGCAGATAACAATCCATAACAGCTTTTAAGTTTAAATCACCTTCGTCAGATTTTGTCAAGCTTATATTTGCTGTAACAGTAAAGTTACCCAATGTTACTTTATGGTCTTTAGCAACAGCGAGCAATGCACTACCAAAACAGGCAGAGTAAGCACCACCAAAAAGTTGTTCGGGATTTGTACCATCTCCACCGTCACCTCCCATCGATTTGGGAACGGAAAGATCCATATCTATTTTCTTATCATCAGATTTAATATTTCCTGCCCTGGCTCCGGAGGCTGTCACCGCTGTTTTGTACAATGTTTTCATGTTTTTATTTTTATTAGATTATTTTGAAATTTAAATATACAAGAGAAAACGATGGTTATCAAATTCATATTATTAAATTTGTCTTAAAGGAATCTAATGAGTAATAAGCAGCAAACAAAATCTGCAATCAATAAAAAAACTTCTGGAGTTACCAAAACTTCTGTGGATGCAACTGCTGCTGAATTTATCAAACAACAACGTCTCAATCAACCGGAAGCCGAAATACTTATTGAAGAAATCAGTAAAGGAAATCAGGTAGCACTAAGCCGTGCGATCACCTTTGTCGAAAGTACATCCAGCAAACACGCTACAATTGCTCAAAAAATCATAGAAGGCTGCCTTCCCTTTGCCAATCAATCCATTCGTATTGGAATTACCGGAGTTCCCGGTGTGGGAAAAAGTACTTTTATTGAAAGTTTTGGAAAACTCCTGATTACTAAAGGCAAAAAAGTAGCGGTCCTCACAATAGATCCAAGCAGCACAGTAAGCGGTGGAAGCATCCTGGGTGACAAAACCCGAATGGAGGAACTGGTAAAAGAAGAAAATGCTTTTATACGCCCTTCTGCTTCCGGAAATTCTTTGGGCGGAGTGGCACGAAAAACTCGTGAGAGTATCATACTTTGCGAAGCCGCCGGTTTTGATATTATTCTTATCGAAACAGTGGGCGTGGGTCAAAGTGAAACTGCCGTTCACTCCATGACCGATTTCTTTTTATTATTGAAACTGTCTGGTGCCGGTGACGAGTTACAAGGAATCAAACGCGGCATTATGGAAATGGCAGATGTCATTGTCATTAACAAAGCCGATGGCGAGAATATCAAGGCTGCTCAACAAGCAAAAGTAGAATTTAATAGAGCCCTGCATCTTTTTCCGCCAAAAGAAAGTGAATGGGCTCCAAAAACGGCAACCTGCAGCGCTTTAAAAAATGAAGGCATTGAAGAAATCTGGACTATTGTTGAAGATTACATAAATTTAACCAAAGAAAATGGTTTTTTTGAACACGAACGTATTGAACAAAATAAATTTTGGCTTCATCAAACCATTGAAGAAAAATTAAAACTCGACTTTTACAGT
>JANSXN010000115.1 GCA_024742935.1 Flavobacteriaceae bacterium | reverse complement strand
GGTCAATATCAGTAATGCGACCACTCATAACTGCCGGACCAATATGACGCGCTTTAAGATTTCCAAATAATTGGTCGCCCTTGATGGGTATCTCTTGCGCCATAGAAACCGGAAAAATTAAGAGTATGGCGATACCTAAATATATATATTTCATAATAAGTTTAAATTAAAAAATCCCCGATCAAACGAGGATTTTAATGATTAATAGTGGTGTTATTCTTCAGGAAAGGCAAAAACTTTATTTTCAATTTCAGGGTTTAACTCAATGGATAATATTTTGATACTTTGCCCGCCCATTGACATATCAAAAGGAAAATACAAACCGTCAACTTCTTGGTAGTCACTCATTTTTGAAATTGACTTTTGACCAGCCATAGGGCCTTGTTGAATTTCAGCTTCAGATTGAATGAGCGCAAAACTATCTGTATCAAAATAGTGATAACTTATATTGGGAAGTTCTTTACCGTCAACCATAATAGGTTTTTGTGTCAATTTTATTTTAAAGGTTTCAGCCCCATCAATAGTTTCATTTTGCATTAATTCAACTGTATAGCCTTTGTCCTTATAGTTAAATAAAGCTGAAGGAAAATCAAGAGATTGCTTTTTGAAATTTGCAGTCATTTCACTATCACTTTTTTCAGCTTGCATTGTCATAAAATTTGTACTCCACATAGTCTCTCCGTCAAATGCAAATTGAGTAATTTCCTGACCCTGAAAGTTAACAATTACTGCTTGACGGCCGTCTTTCATTTGATAAATTTCAACAGGTATATCCACTCCTTGATTAACAGAAGCATTCATTTTTAAACTATTAAGAGAAGACCAGTTATCTATGCCTCCAGTATTTTCAAAGTAATTATTTATTATCTCATCTGCAGATTGAGCTATGAGAGACATATTAATTGAGGGGATGGTAACTAATAATAATAAAAGAGTTTTAAATGTTTTCATAAAGTATATGGTTTTGTGAGTGATATTTGAATGAGTATCTTTATAACTTAGAAAGTTACAAAATTTTTAGATATAATTATTCAAATTTAATTTTAAGTATTTTAATGAAAAAGCAATCAATTTCTGTGACTGTTGATGCGGTCGTTTTTAAGAAAGAAAAGGCTCAATATTTTACATTATTGATACGTCGTAAGAATCCTCCATTTCAAAACCAGTGGGCATTACCAGGAGGTTTTGTAGAAAATGAGGAGGATTTGGAAGCTGCTGCAAAACGCGAACTGAAAGAAGAAACGGGCATTGAAATAAGTTTGTGCAAACAACTTTACACTTTTGGTAAACCTCAAAGGGACCCACGAGGGCGTACCATATCAATTGCTTATGTTGGTTTTGCCAAACCATCAGACCAACCAAAAGCAGCAGATGATGCTAAAGAAGCAAAGTGGTTTGAAATTGAAAAACTTCCCAAGTTGGCTTTTGACCATCAAGAAATAATTAACCTGGCGATTTCCCGTTTTCTTCAAGACCTTCCTTGATGGTTTTTTTAGCTTCTGTTTTATCTTCTTTGGAAGCTTTATCTGGGTCTGTGTTTTCTTTGGCATCACAGTCATGACAGAGTTCAGCAAACATTGGGAAATGATCAGATCCTATATTTTCTAATCGCCTTAGTTCTGCAAGCTTAAAATCATCTGAAACAAATAAATGGTCTAGTGGCCATCTGAAAATTGGATAATTTGCGTGAAAAGTATTATAAAATCCGCGTCCAATCCTAGGGTCTAAAAGCTGACTAATCCTTTGAAACATTCTGGTGGTATGTGACCAGGCAACATCATTTAAATCACCTAAAACAATTACAGGATAATCTTCTTTTTTGATTTCTTTGGCCACTATAAGAAGTTCTGCATCACGATCCAGTGACTTTTCATTTTCGGTGGGACTAGGTGGCATAGGGTGGAGGCAATAGATTTTCACCCAAGTCCCATTTTTCAATTGAACCTTACCGTGAATGGAAGGAATAGTATCATCAACTAAAAACTTAACTTCCATACTCTTGAGCTTAAATTTACTCAACAATATGATTCCATAATAATTTTCCAATGGGTATTCAATAGTATAAGGGTAGTCATCTTTTAAAACACTAAGTTTATTCTGCCACCAACTGTTTGTCTCCAATAAAATAGCAATGTCAGGATTAACATTTTTAAAAACAGTCAAAAATTGGTCAAAATCATGGTTGTCTTGAAGTACATTTGCAGAAAAAACACGTATAGAGGCAAGGCTTTTTTTTATAGAAGTATTGGCTATTTGCTTTCGGGCTATTGAAGTGTAAGGATAAATAATCTTGAGCTGATAAACGAGGGCAAATACAAGTAGAACAAGTAGGCTAACGTCCAATACAGTATTGAAATTTGCAAAAAATACAAAAGAGATAATTACAATAATGTTTAAAACAGAAAATTGAAGATGAGGAAAATCAAATGCCCGAATCCACCATTTTTTTGATACAATGAAAGGAATCAAAGTGCTTAAAATACAGATAATTGCCAGACAAATGAGAAATATCTTCATTTGGAACCTGAGATTTTGTTATTATTTTTTAAGATGAGAAGGTAACACTGTTTTATTTAAATCAAGCAAAGCTTTAATATCATTACCTGATGGTTCTTCAAAAAGTTCCAGATCAAAATAAGGAACAGCAGCAATAAGGTGATCAAACACATCAGACATAATGGCTTCATAGTTTTCCCAACGCTTATCTGTACTGAAACAGTAAATCTCTAAAGGGATTCCTTGTTGCGTGGGCTGCAATTGGCGCACCATAATCATCATATCATTGTTCACACCGGTATTGTTTCTAAGGGTGCTGTCTAAATATTTTCTGAAAACACCAAAATTGGTTTGATTTCTACCATTGATAAGTACACTTTTGTCTGCTTCAACACGTTTATTATGTCTGTCAATTTCAAGTTGTCTGTGTTCAATGTAGTTTTTAACTAACTGAATTTTTTTAAGTTCCTCCATTTTATCTGGAGTCAAATATTTAATAGAAGACTGCTTAATATATATAGCACGTTTTATTCGTCTTCCACCAGACTCTTGCATGCCTCTCCAGTTCTGAAATGAATCTGAAATCAATGCATAGGTAGGAATGGTAGTGAAGGTATTATCAAAATTTTGAACTCTTACTGTCGCAAGATTGATATCTATTACAGTCCCGTCTGCTCCATATTTACTAAAAGTAATCCAATCGCCAATTCGCACAATATCATTTACTGATACCTGAATAGAAGCTACAAAACCTAAGATGGTATCTTTGAAAATTAAAAGTAATATAGCTGATGCGGCTCCCAAAGATGCCAGGCTTAAAACGTCTTTACCTGTCAATTCATATATAACAAACATTCCGGCTAAACCCCATAAAAAAATCAAAATAACCTGTAAATAGCTCTCAAGTGGTTTATCGGAATATTGTTCTTTTGTACGAAGGAAGTTTTTTGATGACCTCAATACACTCCTTATAATTTTTACAATCAATATAATTCCATACACATTGATGGCTACATTAAAAATTTCAAACCAAAAGGGTAAATCAACAAATATTACAGGAAAAGTTAGTTTTAATAAAATTAAAGGAATAATGTGAGCTACATATCTGGGAAACTTGCTTTGAACCAAAAAATCATCAAAAGTTGTTTCAGTTTTTTCAGAAAATAAAACAAATAACTTAACAATAATTTTGCGCAAAATTCTATCCAATAAATAAGCCAGTCCAGCAAGAATAATTAAAACCACCACAATATTTATATGCTTGGCAGTAAAGGCTGTGAGGCCTTGATCAATTAAATAGTCTTTGAATATATTACTGAATGATATGATTTTCTCCTTATCCATTGTAAATAATTGAACTGTATTTTTTATCCATATAAAAAGTTCCAAAGGGGAGTAGTGATGCGAGTAAAACTCCAGCAAGGGTTTTTAATG
>JANSXN010000088.1 GCA_024742935.1 Flavobacteriaceae bacterium | reverse complement strand
ACCCTGTCACTTAGCTTAAAGCTTGTGAAGAGTTTTTCCTGATAGTTTTTCTTGCCTTGCATGGGCATGAAATTAATAAATTTCTCAATTTTATACAAGCCTTTTGCTATATTTGAAGAGGCAGTTGTGCAACAGGCACATTGGCTATAAACAATTGGGGCGAAAGTGATAAAACGAAAATATATACATAAAACAAAGGTTAGTGCTAAACCGAAAAGTTAGGGCATAAAACCCCCAACTGTTCATAGCCGAGACCGTTGTGGTGCATTTAAAAAAAGCAGAATATGACAAGAGACGAAGCTCAACCAGCTTGGGAGAAAATAGTTGACATAGGTTTCTCTGACTATAGAAAATTATCAAGAGAACAGCGAGTTTGGTTCAATGTTGAACCGTTGACAACTGATGGACTTTGGGATCATTATATGAATTACGGAGCGGATAAAAATTTGGACACGATTGAAGATCTTGAATATTTGAACTTTCATTCAGTCGCAAATCAATTGAGAGAATTTAATCGGACATATTTTCCAAATGGAGTACCGGAAGGACCGGATACAAGACAAGAAGAATTTGACAAATTTCCAGAAGACCAACTCGAAAATGACATTGAAAAAATGGACGACAAATTTTGGAAAGTATCTGAAGATATAGAAGAATCTCTCCTTGAACATATTAAGCGGACAGGAATAGGGCAATAAAAAAAACGACACCACAACATCAGCTACAATCTATGGCTTCCCCCGGCTCACTCGGTGTACCGAATTCAAGTGACTCACTAAGCTAGGTAAATTCAGTGAGTGAGCAAGCCTCATATATAGATACTCCTACCTTACTCCCTAGATACTCCCACGATAAAGCCACCACTGGCTTTTTTAGATAGATTCTAAATAATAATGACTAAACACCCTCCCTCCGCAACACCTCCAGCGGCGGACTTTTTAACACACTCACACTGTTGCTTAAGCCAATGACTAATACCAACGCAGTAATCCCCGGTAAGAGTACTAAAAATGGAACCCAAGACGGTACAAAGGGCGTTTCAAACACCAACCATGCCAGTAACTGACTTCCACCAAGAGATAATAAAATTCCCGATAAAGAACCCAAAACTCCCAGATAAAAATATTCCAAGGCTGCGATTTTTAAAATCTGACGGCTTTGTGCGCCCAGTGTGCGCAACAGAACACTTTCTCTGATGCGTTGATATTTACTCGTTCTCACAGCCCCCAGCAAAACAATAATTCCGGTAAAAATGCTGAAAAACGCCATAAAATTGATGAGCCAGGAAATCTTTTCCAAAATGCCTTCAACAACAGTAAGTATCTGCCTGATGTCAATAATGGTCACATTGGGAAACTCCTGTACCACGGCTTGCTGCAACTGTGCCGAAGCAGCAGCATCGGGTGTTTGAGCGGTGATTACTCTAAACTGCGGAGCATCTTCAAGCACACCCTCAGGAAAAACAACCATAAAATTCATTTGAGCCCGGCTCCAGTCAACTTCTCTAACACTGCTCACCCGTGTATGAAGAACCACACCCTGCACATTAAAATACACATCGTCTCCCACCTCAAGTGCAGCATCTCTCACAAGGTTATCACTTATGGAAATGGGAACAGGCCCACCATCAGCAATTGCTGTATTCCACTCACCGTTTACAATTGTTTCAGAAATACTCAACTCATTTCTGTAAGACACTCTAAACTCGTGATTAAGCAACCATCTGTCAATCGTTCGCATCGTGTCTCGCCTCATTTCGTTAACCGTCTTTTCATTGATGGCATGCAAACGCATTGTCACTATGGGCATATTCTCTAAAACAGGAAGGTTTTTTTCTAAAACCAAGGCTTCAACAGCTTGCTGTTGATCACTTTGAACATCCAGCAAAATGATATTGGGCGTATTGGCTTGACTTTCCAATGACGCCTGAGCTAAAAGCACATCTTTAGTAAAATACAAGGTACTAATTAAAAAAGTGCCCACACCAATGGCCAGAATCAATATCAAGGTTTGATTTTGAGGACGGAATAAATTCAGTAAGCTTTGCCGTGCAATAAAACCCCAACGGGTGGGGAAAAAGCGTTTGATTGCCCTCATAAACAAATGAGCAACGCCTGCCAAAATGGAAAACGTAATCAAAATTCCTAAAACAAATGCAAGCGAGTACCTCACATCTCGTAACAACCAGTAAGAAAAGAGGAAGATAAACACAAATATGCCAAGCAAAACCAGCAATCCGGCAAATCTTGATTTTTCAGAAGTTCCCTCATCAACCCGCAAAGCTTGTAAAGGTGACACATAAAGGGTATTCATTAATGGGTAAAGCGCAAACAATACAGACATAAAGACACCTAACAATATTCCCATAAAGACAACTTGTGTCGAAAAAGTGATTTCCACATCCACAGGCAGTAAATCACCCAAAAACAACGGAAACAACTGTTGAAGTACTAAACCCAAAACGGTTCCAATAACACCACCCAAAAGCCCAATACCCGCGATTTGAAGCAGATAAATAGAGAAGGTCTGCCGTTTTGTAGCTCCCAGACATTTAAGAATGGCGACAGCCTTTAGTTTTTCTTTGATATAAATATGAATGGCACTTGCAATACCCACACAACCCAGCAGCAAGGCAATAAAAGCAACGAGATTGAGAAATTTTCCGAAATTATCAAAACGTCTTCCCAGGCGTTCACTACTGGAAACATGCGTGTCAATCGAGTAGTTTTCTTGCTGCAGTATGGGACGCAAATCGGTTCTGAGTTTTCTCAGATCCAATTCTTCATCAGCCACAAAATAGAAATCATACTTGACGCGGCTTCCCATTTGAACGAGTTCGGTTTTTTCGATTAAATCGTAAGAAAGTACCACCGGTGGTGCTACCGAACTAAAAACGGCTGTACTTCCCGGTATGGATACCAAAGAACCGCTAATGGGAATAGTTATTTCTCCAATGTTGATACTGTCACCCGGTTTTAAGTTGAGTTGCAGCATGACAGTTGCATCCAGCAAGGCTCCCCCTTCTGCCATAAAACGGTTTGCAGCCTCAGGAGGATTTGTTTCAATGCTTCCATAAAACGGGAAACCACCTTCAATTCCCCTTACCTGAACCAGTTTTGTGCCCTCATTCCCTTTAAAGGAAACCATAGAAGGAAAACTTATCTCACGAGCATCTGCACCACCCAGCGAATCTAAAACAGCTAAAATGCGTTCATTGGGAGCATCATTACTGTCAATTTTATAGTCGGTGCCCATCAATGACCTGGACTGCAAGGCAATGTTTTCTTTAAGATTTACACCAAAAGACTGAATGGAAACCACCGCAGCGATTCCCAAAACAATGGAAGCCATAAACAAGCTCAGCTTTTTTCCGCTTGCTTTTCCATCTCGTAAAGCCATTTTAAGCAACCAGCTGAACGATGCTTTTGATGTAGCGTTTTTTTCTATCATGCGAATCCTTTTTCCTTTGCTGCGATTCTTCCGCCTTTGAGCTTTAGAATGGTTTGTGTTTTTTGGGCAAGTTCTAAATCGTGTGTAACAATCACCAAAGTGGTTCCGCGTTCTTTATTTAAATTAAAAAGGAGTTCAACTATTTTCTCGCCGGTATCGGCATCCAGATTTCCGGTGGGTTCATCAGCAAACAAAATCGAAGGATTGTTTGAAAAA
Organism: Flavobacteriaceae bacterium; assembly: GCA_024742935.1. GTDB lineage: Bacteria > Bacteroidota > Bacteroidia > Flavobacteriales > Flavobacteriaceae > Planktosalinus. The sequence continues at coordinate 5,632 of JANSXN010000088.1, read as the reverse complement.
GCTCTGGCAACAGCCACACGCTGCTGCTCCCCGCCCGAAAGTTGGGAAGGATAATGATGAAAGCGGTCTGCCAGCCCCACTTGATCCAATAAATCCATTCCGGCTTTAGCTGCGTTTTTTAATCCTTGTAATTCCATTGGAACTACCACATTTTCTAAAGCTGTTAAGGTGGGCAAGAGTTGAAAGTTCTGAAAAACAAAACCCACTTTTTGATTGCGCAACAGGGCACGAGCGTCTTCTGTCATTGGGCTCAATTCTGAACCACACAAGTAAACCGAGCCGGAACTGGGTTGATCTAATCCTGCACACAATCCGAGTAAAGTGGTCTTTCCGCTACCCGAAGGTCCAACTATAGAATAGGTTTCACCCTCTTCTATGGAAAAAGATATATCCTGTAAAACAGGAATTTCTTTTGTACCACTGCGATATGTCTTTCCTAGCTGCTCAATGTTTAATATCTTTGTCATTGTACTATTTTTGTGGAGTCATTTTGATTCTAAGCAAAATAAAGAAATGATTTTAACTTTTAAGCCCTTATAGAATGCGTATCCTGTTAATCTTTTGTTATATTTTATTGAACACTTTTTTAGTTTCTTGTGGCGAAAAAAGTAAAGAAACCCCGGAATCTCAAAAAACAGAACCCGTTTTAAACAACTCTGAAAAAACAAATGATGACACCCGCGATGTCATTCTCTTTTTTGGAACCAGTCTCACTGCGGGGCTGGGTGTCGATTTGGAAGAAGCCTATCCGGCGCTGATACAACAAAAAATCGATTCGTTGCAATGGCCCTATGAAGTGGTTAATGCGGGATTGAGTGGAGAAACCACAGCCAGTGGTAAAAGCAGACTGGACTGGGTGCTCAATCAGGAAGTGGCTATTTTTGTTTTGGAACTGGGAGCCAATGACGGCTTGAGAGGCGTAAATCTCAACGAAACCAAAAACAACCTGCAATCCATTATCGATCAGGTAAAAAATAAAAATGATGAAACCAAAATAGTACTTTTGGGAATGGAAATTCCGCCCAATATGGGTCCGGAATACACGGCAGAATTCAGAAATATTTTTCCTGAACTGGCACAAAAAAATGAGTTGACACTACTCCCCTTTTTGCTTGAAAATGTGGGCGGCATTCCTGAACTTAATCAGCAAGACGGGATTCATCCCACCGCAGAAGGGCAGAAAATTATGGCTGAAAATGTATGGAAAGTGCTGGAGCCGGTGTTGATTAACGATTGATGATTTATAATTAACGATTTTTGATTTGGAATAAAAGCACCAAATTTCAAAGCACCAAATTCCAATAACTTCGAGGCAAAACCTCCCTACTCCGCTTCAGGCGGATACGGAAGGCAAGTCTGAAACTTGAAACTTGAAACCAATTAAATATGCATATTCTTATACACCCGCTCTATTTTGGTTCCATTCAGCAGTTTACTGCCATTGCAAAAGCGACAGAAATAACCTTTGAGATGCATGACAATTTTCAAAAGCAAACCTATAGAAACCGTACATTTATAGCCACTCCGGAAGGGCCATTATTACTAAATATTCCCATAAAACACACCTCAAAAGGAAAACGGGGAACCCGTGAAAGAGTGCATCAAAAATACAAGGAAGTGCGTATAGAAAATGATTTTCCATGGCAACGGGAGCATTGGAAATCCATTCAAATCGCTTATAGAAGTTCTCCTTTTTTTGAGTTTTTTGAAGATGATTTTGCGCCACTCTATGAAAAGAAATTTACACATTTGATGGATTTTAATCTGGAAACATTTGAGCTCATAAAAGACGCTCTTTCGATTGATATTAAAATCAATCAATCAAATAGTTATGTTATTTCACCTGAAGAATTAATTGATTATAGAAAATTTGTTTCGGCTAAGAATAACACTACCTTTAAAAACACCCCTTACACTCAAGTTCTCGAGAAGCATCACGATTTTTTGCCCAATCTTTCTGTAATTGATTTGTTATTTAATGAAGGGACAAATGCATTAAGTTATTTAGAAAACCAAAGCTTATGAGTTTGCAGTTTGTCGTCCATTATGGAATGCACTTCATAGTGCCGTTGGGTATCGCCTATTTATTTTATAGAAATGTATTGTGGCGGGTCTATTTGATATTCTTACTGGCAATGCTTATTGACCTTGATCATTTACTGGCAGACCCCATTTTTGATCCCAATCGGTGTAGTATTGGTTTTCATATACTTCACAGTTATGTGGCTATTGGGGTTTATTTTCTCCTTTTATTCTTTAAGAAAACCCGTGTGGTGGGATTGGCGTTGCTGTGGCATATCTTAACAGACTGGGTGGATTGTTTGTGGTAAAGCCCCTTTGAATCTGTGTTTAAAACACATTAAAGGGCATTAAGAAGCATTGAGGTTTACTTACCAACTCAAAACAGAAGAAATCGCAAAATGGTCTGACAATCCTTCAGAGTGCGTTTTAAAGTCATTGATTGTAAAGGCGCGATCGGTAAGTATAAAATCAATGCGCAAAGGTATCTTTTTAAAGACAAAAGTAGAACCGAGTCCTTTTCCCCTTTCGGCGAAAGCATCTTTTTTAGTTCCCTTTATCTTTCGGTACACATAAGAAAAAGCCGTGTTATTTAAATCGGCCATAATGATGGTTTTGTGATTTGTAGTTTCTGAGTGTTTTAGAATCACTTCAGCTTGACTTTGTTGTTTTTGAAATGATTGGGCCATTCTTCGCATCAATCGTTTAGAAGTTTCCTGATCAAAATCGACATCATTTTCATGAACCTGCATAGACTCCAGGTGGATGTTATATATGCGAATGGTGTCATTGTCTTTTAAAATATCTATATAAATCGCGTTGTTGGAAGTGTCTTTAAAACCTAGGCTGCCTTTATTGAGAATGGGATATTTTGAATAAATGGCCTGACCAAATTCAGGTTTTTGTTTGACCAAATGTATAAAAGAATGAGGATATGCATCGAGATTTACATATTCATTTCCTGAGTACTCCTGAAAACTAACCACATCAGGATTTGAATCTGCAATGAGTTGTGCAATTTGTTTTGGAATCGTTTTATCATTAATCCAGTCATAAATATTGAACAAACGCACATTGTAGTTCATCACTTTTAATTGATTTTCTTTTAAAGACGGTGCTTCTCCAAAATCAAAACGATAAAAAGAATTGAATTGAACGGCACAAACAATCAGGACAATGAGTGATAAAAGCAGCTGTCGTTTGACACGCAACAACCAAAATAGAAAAAACAATACATTAATTAGAAACAAAGGAGAAACCACAAGACTCAATAAAGCCAGAAAAGGAAATTTTTGAGGGGGTATGTAAGGAACTAATAAAGAAAGTAATAAACAAAGTGCAAAAACAGAGTTGATTAAAAATATGAATTTATCTATGAGCCCCAGTTTTTTCATTTTTAATCTTCATTACCGGATTTAAACAAGAAATCTTTTTCGTCTTTGCTTAAGCTGTCATAACCACTCTTACTTATTTTATCAAGTATAGTATCTATTTTTTTTTGTTTATCCCCTTTGTCTTGACCGGATGGCTTTCGGGATTTGGGAGTTGTTTTTCGGGAACTTGTATTGCGGTGTACCGTCCTGAAAGGTTTTTTCTTTGAAGAAGAAGAAAACAAACCAACAAACCAGTCTGAAAGTGATTCCCACCAGGCACCAATATCATTGCCTTTATCGAGCTGTTTTACATAGAGATATCCTAACAAAGCCCCGCCAAGGTGTGCCAGATGCCCGCCGGCATTTCCCAAAGGCATTCTCACTAAATCCAGCACAATAAATACCGCGGCGATTTGCCATAGCTTTACGGTTCCTATTAGAATAAGTCGTACTCCCAGATTGGGAACTTTAGTTGCTATTCCTACTAAAATCGCCATAACTGAAGCCGATGCTCCTAACATATATGACCTTCCCACACCTGAAAAAACAGGAAAGAAATTATAACTCAACAAATAGACCAACGCACCGGCAATTGCACCTAAGAAGTAGAAATTTAGTAAACGTTTGGGTGTGAAATAAGTGAGAAAATAATTCCCAAAATAATAAAGAATCAACATATTGAAGAAAATATGAAAAATTCCCTGATGCAGAAAGGCATAGGTAATAATGCTCCATGGTTTGTAAAGCAAATCTTCAGGGTCTTTTGAGAATACCAGCCACTCTTCAATGGTATTGAATGGCATTTCAAATAAGAAAAAAACGACTTGAAATAAGTACATCAAAACAAAAACCACCACATTGACAACAATGAGTTTCTCCACCACATTGGCCATTTTGAATTTGTATTTTGCTTGCTCTAATGTGTTCATTTGTTGGGTTAATGGTTATTTGTTAATGGTTTGTAATTTAAAAAACTTAAAATTTGAAACTTTTAGTTCCACCGATTTTGATTAAAGCTATTCTTCTTCCAATACCACATTACCAGAAATCCAATGATAGCACCTCCCACGTGTGCCCAGTGGGCGACATTTGATGGGCCAATAATGGTGTTTCCTGAAGCTGCACTGTATAAATCAAATACAAAATAAGCACCAATTAAATACTTTGCTTTTATGGGAATTGGGATGAAAATCAAGTACAAAGGCATATTGGGATAAAGCACTGCAAAAGCCGCCATTACGCCAAAAACTGCTCCTGATGCACCCACCATTTTTGAAGCAAAATTTGATATTAAGTTTTCTGACACTTCAGGAGGAACATTATTAAATATATAATACCTTCCGCTTTCTAAAAACAAGTTTTGACTTTCTTGAATTTGTTGTAAAGTGATTCCGGCACTTTGCAGGGTTTGAATTGCATCTTGATAGCCCACATATAAAAAAAGCAACTGCAATCCTGCCGCACCAAAGCCGGCTGAGAAGTATATAAATAAAAACTTATTCTGTCCTAAGCTAAATTCTAAAATGCTCCCAAACATATACAACATAAACATGTTTAAAAAAATATGTGTGGTACCACCGTGCATAAACATATGTGTAACCAACTGCCAAAACTGAAATTTCTCGTTGGCAGGATAATGCAATGCAAACAAATCGTAGGCTTGTTCTCCTAGAGAAATTGTACCTACAAAAAACAAAATGTTTACAATTAATAAAACCTTTACAGTTTCTGAAATTCTTCCCATAACATAAATTTAGTAAAACTTTTTATCAATATCGCCAATGGGTATTGTAATAAATACCGGGCGATTAGTTGGTGAAAAAGAGGGTTCTTTACATGCAAACAAACTATTAACCAGGTGTTCTTGCTGTTCTTTCCCTAAAGTAACACCCGTTTTTGTTGCCAGTGATTTTGCCATTGATTTTGCCAAAACATCATTTTGACTGTAACCGGTATCAGGCACATTTTCATTAAGATCATCAAGCAACTGATCCAGAATTTTCTTTATTTCTGAATCCTTTACACCTGCAGGAATCCCTTTAATACAAATTGTATCATCCACAAAATCTTCAAAATCAAAACCTGTAAACTCCAACTGTTCTTTAAAACCCTTTAAAACATTCAAATCATTCTTTGAAAAAGTATATTTTAAAGGAAAAAGCAATTGCTGACTGATGGCTTCCTGCACGGTAATATTGCGTAATAATTCTTCATATATAACCCGCTCATGTGCCCGTTGT
>JANSXN010000109.1 GCA_024742935.1 Flavobacteriaceae bacterium | reverse complement strand
AGTCATTTTAGGACCCAAGAAACTTTTTTAAAAGGATGCGCAAATTGAAAACGGACTAAAAAAAGAAATTTCGCAAATCCCTGTTATTTAATTAGTTGAAAAAATCACCAAAAAAATCAAAGGCTTGTGCAACGGTTACCAATGTTGTGAGTAGTTTATTTTAGTCCAAGATTTTGATAAATGTGGTCTTTCCAAACCCTATTATTTATCTCTTCTTTAGATTTAAGACGATTATATTCCGCAATCCAATTGTCAATCGAATATTTAATTAATTGTCTGTTAAATTGAATATTTAAAACTAATTCATCTCTTAATATTGGCGGATATTTTTCATAAACTCTTGTATTACTGTCAATAATATTGACTGCAATTATTGGAATTTCCAATCTTAAAGCAACTTCGATTTCCCAACGGACATATTTGTAATGATACCTGGTTTGACTACCAACTAAAACAATAAGCAATTTTGTATCACTAAATCTTTCACGTAATCTTCTTTTAATTGTTTCTTCGTTACTCGTTTCTCGAATATTATTTAAGTCGTGAGCATCGTGAAAATTAAAGTCAATATTGTCTGAAGCTTTCCAACTTTTCATTGCTTTGTAATAATCAATGTCACCATCAGCGTCAAAGCAAACGTATGTTTTGTTTCTGTAAGCCATTTTCTTATTCTGTTGAAGTAGTTTGAGGAAGTGATTTTCCAAGGATAATTGTTAGAAAAACAAAACTTATTATCAATTGAGTTATAGTTAGGTTAATTCCAGTTTCGGTAATTGGTTTTACATATTCATAGTCAGCAGTTATTGAATTTGCATAACTAAACCATAAAGACTTAATATTTAATGGTATATCTTGACTCCACTTAAAGTCGGAAACATAAGGCAATCTAAATAGGTATGCAAAAGAAAGATTTGAAAAGCCTATAGAAAGTAATAAAGTTATGAATCTCCTTCTAGTTCTGTCAATTGAAAAGTTGTCAGGATTCAATGACTCTTCTTTCCAAATATGATAGTAGAAATATGTGTAAATGTTTTAAATGATTAAATACCATACCAAAAATGTCAAAAATGAATTATTAATTGACCATTTGAGAAGTACAATCACCAAAGTCCATTTTAGAATTATAAAAATATCGACCGCTAGTCTTGAGTATTTAACTCGACTTAAAACATCATTTCTATCGGCAAAGAACTTTACAAATAAAAACTTAAATAATTCGACAATTGATAAGTACTTAAGATTATCAAAGACGAATTTTAAAACACTATAAATTATTCCATTTTGCATTTTATTCAAATTACTCACAACATTAGTATAAACAACATGTCTTTGTGGTTTATTGTTGATATATTCCATATCTACAACATGCCATTGTTGCATTCACTAATGTATTAATTTCTATTAAATTATTCCTGTTTATTGAGGTCTAGTTGCTTTTTTGCTTTTTTCGTTTTCTAAAAAAGTCAAACACAAACCAGGCGGCAAGCAAAAATAAAAAATACCTGAAATAAGAAACCGGTTCACCATCACCACCCACGGTGGTAAACATTCTGTCCCATCTTATTTTATTAAATCCGGTCTGGTTACTGTCCCAACTCATCCAGATAAACACCGGTTTTCCCACCACATGATTGTGTGGTACATAACCCCAGTTGCGGGCATCTTCAGAGTTGTTTCGGTTGTCTCCCATCATCCAGTAGTAATCCTGCAAAAAGGTATAAGAGGTGAGTGGACTGCCGTTTAATAAAATTTGGGTACCCGCTTGTGTGATGGTATTTTCTATACCGAGTTCGCTGCCTTCATACACCTCAATAATACGTCTGTAAAGTGGAAGACTTTCTGGAGTAATAGCGACTGTTGCTCCTTCCTTTGGAATGTAAATGGGTCCAAAGTGTGTTGAATTCCAGGGATGCTGCGGGCTGTGAGGAAAAACACGCGGGTCATAGTTGCCGATGTCTTCATTTCTTTTGACCACATCGATGACATTGGGATTGTTTTGTAGCTTTTCAAGCGCTTCATCAGTCAAAAATGCCTGAAATTGTCTGTAATCATTTGTTGCCGGAAAAATTTCATTGATGCCATAGCGGTCTCTTAAAAATTGAATGTTTCTAACAGGGTCCTGGGTTTGGAACCGATATAAAAACTGTAGTTTTCCTCTGTCGGGCAATTCATTTAACTGTCCGTTGATATAAACCCTGCCGTCTTTCACTTCAAGAGAGTCGCCTGCAACTCCCACGGCGCGTTTTACATAATTTGATTTTTTATCGATGGGTTTGATATATGTGTCCGGCCCTTGATACCTGAAATAGGGCACTGTGTCCACAGGCCAGTTAAAAACCACAATATCATTGCGCTTAATCTCCTGAAACGCCGGAAATCTAAAATAAGGAATCTGGGGTTTGTTTGTGTATGATTTTACTTTTGCAACAGGAATGGTATCGTGAACCATCGGAAAAGAAACCGCCGTCATGGGTGTCCTTGCTCCATAATGCATTTTACTCACAAACAGAAAGTCACCCACAAGCAGGGTGCGTTCTAATGACGAAGTGGGTATGGTAAAGGGTTGAATAAAATATGTATGCACAATGGTGGCAACCACCACGGCAAATAAAATCGAACTCACCCATTCACCGGAAGCACTTTTGGTTTTTAAATCACGATCGGCAATGTATTTTACATCCTGTGTATAATTCACATAATAAATATAGAAACCCAAAGTAATCACTCCCAAAAGGGTGTCTGCAGTTTTGTTTTTTCCGAAACTGCGTAGGGTTTCCACCCACACAACCGGAAACATAATCAGGTTGATAATGGGAATAAACAGCAAAATGGTGTACCACCAGGGCCGGTTGATGATTTTCATCAGAACGATGGCATTGTAAACGGGAACTGCGGCTTCCCATGCCTTTCTACCTGCTTTTTGATACAATTTCCAGGTGCCCAAAAAATGAACAGCTTGAACTGCTATGAAAAATAAAAACCATTGGGTTAGTGTCATGATGGTGTTTGGTTATCCTCCCCCTAAACCCCCCTCCTAAGGAGGGGGACTTTTGAGTGATTTAGATTAATATTATTAATTCAAAATTCATTATTACAAATTCGATATTCAATATTCCCTTTCGGCGAAAGCCGGTTTAAAAATATAATTTTATTGTTTACAAACTTAAAACGTCTTTCATACTGTAAATTCCTTTTTTGTCTTTCAGCCAGGCTGCTGCGAGCAAGGCTCCCATTGCAAATCCTTCACGGTTGTGCGCCTCATGTTTAATGCTAATGGTATCAATGGGGGAGGTGTAAGAAACCGTATGGGTTCCTTTGACCTCTTCTTCACGCAGCGCTTTGATTGCGATTTCGTTTTCTGAAGCCGAGTCAAGTTTCCAGTTTGTATATTTTGTTTGTTCAATGATGTCTTTTGCAAGCGAAATAGCAGTACCACTGGGTGCATCCAGTTTCTGGATGTGGTGTATTTCTTCAATGCTAACGTTGTAATTTCCGTATTTTGCCATCATTTTAGCCAGCTTTTTATTGAGTTCAAAAAAAAGATTGACCCCAATGCTAAAGTTAGAGGCATAAATAAAGCTTCCGTTACGCGATTGACATAAGTTTAACACTTTGTCATAGTGATCAAGCCATCCTGTTGTACCACTCACCACAGGGATTCCCTGTTCAAAACAGGCTGTAATATTTGTTACTGCTGCATCCGGAACACTAAAATCTATGGCCACATCGGCTCCTTTCAGTTTACTCAAGTCTTTTGAGGAAGTCACTATTGCTACAATTGTATCCCCTTTTTCAAGAGCTAATTTTTCAATGGTTTTTCCCATTTTTCCGTATCCCAAAAGTGCAATGTTCATGTTACTTCATTTTGTAAGTTAAGGAAAAGCCATAGTTTGTCGATTCTTGATGCGGATTGAAATCAAGGTTGGGTGACAAAGACAAATCATCAGAAATGTTGTATTGTTTTAAATGTGCATCAACATTGGCATCTACAATATTGAGAAGATAAAAACCCACTGCCACTGCAATACTCACATCCATATTGCGTCTGGAGGTGCGCTGGGCTCTAATGAGGGTTTCGTTAGTAATTCCTTGAAATTCATCATCTTCAAAACCGGCAAGCCTTCTTTTATAGGCATCTCTAAAACGATTGTAATCCTTTCTGTTTGTTGAATAAACAAAGATACTTGTTCCAATTCCGGCATAAACGATGGGTATTTTCCAGTATTTTTCATTGTAAGCCTGTCCTAAACCGGGAATTACAGCCGAGTAAAAAGCGGCTCTTGAGGGAGCCAGAGGGTCATAAGCCTCTTTGATAAGCTCTGAGGTGAGAAGACTTCCATCCTGAGTTGCAAGTGAAAGTGTGTCTTGTTCTTGTGCCTGAATGTGCGTCACAAAAAAAAGTAAAAACAAGATGAGTGCATTAACTTTCACCACGAATTAATTTAGAAATACGTTCAAATTCGGCTTTGTTTTTAAATGGGATAATCAATTTTCCTTTTCCGGCGGTATTGGCTTTTACTTCGGTTTTTACGTCAAAATAGTCTGACAGTTCTTTGCTTGCCTTTTTGGCGAAAGCCGGGGTTTGGGGCTTTACAGTTGTGGCTGATTGCCCGGGGTTTTGTAGTTTTCTAACCAAGGCTTCGGTATCCCTGACTGAAAGTGAATCGGAAATTATTTTTTCATAAATATCCAGTTGGTCTGAAGTGTCTTCAAGTGTGATGAGTGCTCTACCATGTCCCATTGTTATAAATCCGTCACGCATTCCGGTTTGGATAATGGGGTCGAGTTTTAAAAGACGCAGGTAGTTGGCAATGGTGGAACGGTTTTTACCCACACGGTTACTCATTTCTTCCTGCGTAAGCTGTATTTCTTCTATCAAGCGTCTGTAAGAGAGTGCAATTTCAATGGGGTCAAGGTCTTGCCGTTGTATGTTTTCAACAAGTGCCATTTCCAGCGACTCCTGGTCGTTGGCAATGCGAATGTATGCCGGAATGGTTTTTAAACCCACCAGTTTTGAAGCTCTAAAACGTCGTTCACCCGAAACCAGTTGAAATTTATTGAACTCAATTTTTCTAACGGTTATGGGTTGAATAACGCCCAGTTCCTTGATGGATGAAGCGAGCTCCTGCAAGGTTTCTTCATTGAAACTGCTGCGTGGTTGATGTGGATTGACTTCAATAGCTTCCAGTTCCAGCTCTACT
>JANSXN010000105.1 GCA_024742935.1 Flavobacteriaceae bacterium | reverse complement strand
GTCGATATCAGCTTGATCTGGCGTAAGCGCATTGGGGTTTTCTGTCAAATTCAAATCGGTGGTTTCACACGAGTTGAACATAAAGAGACCCAAACTGGCCAGTATAAATATTTTTAATTTTTTCATTGTTTTATTTTTTTTTAAAGATTAAATAATAAGTGCTCCTTTACAATAAGACAACATTACATAAAAAAATCCTACCAAAAAGTTCAAGAATTTAAAACAAACAACTGTTAATTGTAAAAACACTTCCTTTTCTTTACTTTTGCAATTCAAAATTTCTTTTATGCAAGCAAAATCAGAATCTACTAGTGAATTGTCTTTTGACGAATTTAAAACTGAAGTTTTAAATGATTATAAAATCGCGGTAACAAGCCGGGAATGTAGTTTGTTAGGCAGAAGAGAAGTTTTAACCGGAAAGGCAAAATTTGGAATTTTTGGTGACGGAAAAGAAGTACCTCAACTTGCTTGGGCAAAAGCTTTTAAAAACGGAGACTGGCGATCTGGTTATTACCGAGACCAGACTTTTATGATGGCAATTGGCGAAATGACCATACAACAATTTTTTGCAGGATTGTATGGACATACTGATATAGAACAAGAACCCATGGCTGCCGGAAGACAAATGGGAGGTCATTTTTCTACGCATAGTTTGAATGAAGACGGAAGCTGGAAAAATCTAACGGCTCAAAAAAACTCCAGCCCTGATATTTCACCCACAGCGGGTCAAATGCCTCGACTACTAGGCTTAGCTCAAGCATCTAAAATTTTTAGAAATGTTAAGGGCTTAGAAAAAAAATCAGACTTTTCAATAAATGGTAATGAAGTAGCTTGGGGTACCATTGGAAATGCCAGTACAAGTGAAGGATTATTCTGGGAAACCATCAATGCCGCAGGAGTTTTACAAGTTCCAATGGTAATGAGTGTTTGGGACGATGAATATGGCATTTCTGTACACGCAAAATACCAAACCACTAAAGAAAATATATCTGAAATCCTTAAAGGTATTCAAAGAGATGAAGAAAATAGCGGATATGAAATCCTAAAGGTGTATGGCTGGGACTACTCTGCCTTGATTGAAACCTACCAAAAAGCATCCCAAATTGCCAGAGAAGAACACGTGCCGGTTTTGATTCACGTAATAGAATTAACGCAACCCCAAGGACATTCAACATCGGGATCACATGAACGATATAAAGATGCTGAAAGACTTGCCTGGGAAGCAGCACACGATTGCAATTTGAAAATGCGTGAATGGATTGTTGAATCTGGATTTGCATCAGAAGACGAACTTGATGAACTTGAAAAAAGTATAAAAAAAGAAGTTCGAGAAGGAAAAGCTGCTGCCTGGAAAGCCTTTTTAGCTCCTCAAAAAGCTGAACAAACTGAAGCAGTGAGCTTATTGGAAAACTTAATGAACAACAGTAGTAACAAAAACTTCATTGAAAAACTAAAAACAGAACTTGAGACAATTAAGGAGCCCATAAGAAAAGAAATTCTTTCAACAGCAAGAAAGGCTCTGCGTTATGTTGCAAATGAAAACACTGAAGCCAAAAAAAATCTTTTAAAATGGATACAATCCTATTTTGAAAAAATCCAACCTAAATACAGCAAACACCTTTACAGTGAAACCTCGTTGAATGCAATTGCTGTTTCTGAAATTAAACCTACTTATAATGAAGATGTTAAAGAAGTTGATGCGCGATTGATTTTACGAGATAATTTTGACAAACTCTTTGAAAAGCATCCAGATATACTAATTTTTGGTGAAGACAGTGGTACCATTGGTGATGTAAACCAAGGTCTTGAAGGTATGCAAGAAAAGTATGGAAAATTAAGAGTTGCAGATGCCGGAATTAGAGAAGCGACTATTTTGGGACAGGGAATTGGAATGGCATTAAGGGGCCTCCGCCCTATTGCAGAAATTCAATATCTTGACTATGTGCTCTATGCACTTCAAATAATGAGTGATGACCTTGCGTGTATTCAATACAGAACCTTTGGTAAGCAAAAAGCGCCGCTTATCATAAGAACCAGAGGACACAGACTGGAAGGTATTTGGCACAGTGGCTCACCTATGGGCGGAATTATAAATCTCATTAGAGGAATTCACGTTTTAGTTCCGCGCAATATGACAAAAGCAGCCGGGTTTTATAACACTCTTCTTGCAGCAGATGAACCCGGACTCATAGTAGAATGCTTAAATGGCTACCGTTTAAAAGAAAAAATGCCATCAAACTTAGGCACATTCAGAACGCCTTTAGGCGTGGTTGAAACTATAAAGGAGGGAACAGATATCACTCTTGTTTCTTATGGTTCTACACTGCGCCTTGTTGAAGACGCGGCTAAAGAGCTTCAGGAAGTAGGAATTTCTGCTGAAATAATTGACGTTCAATCATTATTACCTTTTGACTTAAATCACGATATCGTAAAAAGTGTTGCAAAGACAAATCGTTTACTGGTAATTGATGAAGATGTGCCCGGTGGGGCTTCAGCATTTATTATGCAGAAAATACTGGACGAACAAAATGGGTATGTACATTTAGACAGTAAACCGCAAGCACTTACCGCTAAAGACCACAGACCGGCATATGGTACAGATGGCGATTATTTCTCAAAACCCTCCATAGAAGATATTTTTGAGAAAGTGTATGCAATTATGAATGAAGCCAATCCGTCACAGTACCCAAAAATGTGACAATCGATAAAGTTTGTATTTTCCTAATACTTACACCAAGTATTGATGAAAATATTTTTAAAATATACATTCATTGCTTTTGGAACAATTGCTGTTCTTATTCTGCTTTGGGCTTCTATTCTAGCACTGTATAACCTTCACTCTGTTTCTGAACAACCCGAATTATTCAACACAAACTCAATTGAATACCACTATCTAAATCATTTGCTCTTAGGATACTTACACATTATCCCGGGAATACTTTTCTTAGTGCTGGGTGCCTATCAGTTTATCCCCTATTTTAGAAATAAATACCCAAAATTGCATCGTTTCACAGGTAAAGTTTTTCTATTACTGGCTGCTATCATCTTTATAACAGCAATAGTTTTGGCAGTATTTGTACCTTATGGAGATATGTTGGAAACTATTGTCACAATTATTTTTGGGGCTTACTTGCTTTACGGAACTTATAAAGCTTATATCTACGCAAAAGCAAAAGAAATCAACTTACATCAAAAATGGGTGACTCGGGTATTTTTTATTGCTATTGCTGTTTCAACGATAAGGGGTATTATTGCCCTGCTTATGAATTTTGCAGATTATACATTAAATGAGGCATTCGGCATTTCATTCTTACTGGCTTTTATATTACATTTCATATCGGTTGAAATTTGGATTCGCTTTTTGGCCAAAAACTAAATTGATTTTTACCTCTTAAAAAAATGACTAAAGCAAGTTTCTCAAAACAATCTGCTGTAGATACTTTTGAAAAAGTGTAAGTATAATAAATGATGTTAACCCAAAAACATACCCTTCATTAGGATAAATTTGCAACTCATCGAAAAATTAAAAATTTAATATCACAATAGAATAAATAATCGATATTTGTAGGAAAACATCCCAGCTATTAAATGACATTTAATAATTTAAATAACAATAATTTCACCTAACAAGAAAAGCTTGTCAAGATATCGACCTGTCAAGTTTTTAAATTTGACAGGTTTTTTTTTAACATTAAATAATAAAAATATGTGCGGAATTGTATGTGCCTTTGATCTTAAAGAATCTGCTGAAGAGTTGAGACCTCAACTATTGGAAATGTCAAAATGTATTCGACACCGCGGCCCTGACTGGAGTGGTATTTTCAATAATGAAAAAAGCATTCTTGCTCACGAGCGACTTGCCATTGTTGACCCCACCTCAGGAAAACAACCTCTCTTTAGTGAAGATGGAAATTTAGTGTTGGCTGCTAATGGCGAAATATACAATCATCAAAAACTACGCAAACAATTTGAAGGAACATACAATTTTCAAACAAAATCTGATTGTGAAGTTATACTAGCACTTTACAAAGAAAAAGGACCCGATTTTATTGATGAACTTAATGGGATTTTCGGTTTTGCATTGTATGATATTGAAAAAGATGAATATTTTATCGCCCGTGATCATATGGGTATAATTCCGTTATACATTGGATGGGATAAAAACGGAACCTTTTATGTAGCTTCAGAGTTAAAAGCTTTGGAAGGGGTTTGTTCAAAAATCGAACTCTTCCCCCCCGGTCATTACTTACATAGCAAAGACGGTCAATTTGTAAAATGGTATGAACGCGACTGGATGGAATATGATGCAGTAAAAGAGAATGCTACTGATATTGCCCTGTTAAAAAAAGCACTTGAGGATGCTGTTCATCGCCAATTGATGAGTGATGTGCCATATGGCGTATTACTTTCAGGTGGGCTAGACTCTTCTATTACATCGGCGGTAGCTAAAAAATATGCTGAAAAACGTATTGAAAGTGATGACAAAGATGCAGCCTGGTGGCCACAACTCCACTCCTTTGCTGTGGGACTTGAAGGCTCTCCGGATTTGGCTGCAGCTCAAAAAGTTGCAGACCACTTAGGTACGGTACATCACGAAATTAAATTTACCATTCAGGAAGGTATAGACGCGATTAAAGATGTGGTGTATCATCTTGAAACTTATGATATCACTACCATTCGTGCATCAACTCCTATGTATCTTATGGCACGTGCTATCAAATCGATGGGTATAAAGATGGTACTTTCAGGCGAAGGAAGTGATGAGATATTTGGTGGTTATTTATATTTTCATAAAGCTCCCAATTCAGAAGAATTTCATAAGGAAACCGTAAGAAAACTAGACAAACTTCATCAATATGACTGTCTGCGTGCCAATAAATCACTTGCAGCTTGGGGTATTGAAGGACGTGTTCCTTTTTTAGACAAGGAATTTATGGATGTCGCTATGCGATTGAATCCACAGGATAAAATGATTAATGGTGAACGTATGGAAAAATGGGTCCTTAGAAAAGCCTTTGAAGACATGCTTCCTGAAAGCGTTGCATGGAGACAAAAAGAGCAGTTTAGCGATGGTGTGGGATATAGCTGGATTGACTCTTTAAAAGAATTGGTTAATGAAACTGTTACTGATGACCAATTGGCGAATGCTCATTTTAAATTTCCGGTGCAAACTCCCAAATCAAAAGAAGAATTTTACTATCGCTCTATTTTTGAAGAACATTTTCCTAGTGATGCTGCAGCTCTAAGTGTGCCTTCTGTGCCTTCGGTAGCTTGTAGCAGTCCTGTAGCTTTGGAATGGGATGAAAGTTTTAAAAACATGAATGATCCAAGTGGAAGAGCAGTAGCAAATGTACATGCTGATGCTTATAATAAATAATTCATTTATGTAGTTCTAAACTGGAAAGAATCATTATATTGGTGTTTTGAAATTTTTTCGTTCAAAATCACTCTTTAAAATTACAAACTCACATGGATTTTACAAACCCTTTAGTGTATGGGGTTCCTTGCTTTTTAGGACTTATTTTACTCGAACTTACTTACAGTAAGCAAACAAATAATAAAGATCTTTATAAATGGAAAGACTTAACAGCTAGTTTAGCAATTGGTGTAGGCTCTGCAGTTATTGCCGCTTTGATTAAAACTGTTTCTGCCATTTTGATATTCTCTTTTGTTTATGATTTATTCAATCCGATCGTGGAGGGTGTGCGTAGAAATATTTTTGGATGGGAATCATTTGGTTATGCCTGGTATGTTTGGATTGCTTGTATGCTGCTAGATGACTTTGCATATTATTGGTTCCACAGACAAAACCATATGGTGCGCTTTTTCTGGGCTGCGCATATTGTACACC
>JANSXN010000086.1 GCA_024742935.1 Flavobacteriaceae bacterium | reverse complement strand
GTTTCGGATGGCGAGGCAAATTCCAAGCACCAAATTCCAAGTACCCATCCTTCACCGCTTAGCGCGGTTTCGGATGGCGAGGCAAATTCCAAGCACCAAATTCCAAGCACCCATCCTTCACCGCTTAAGGGCGGTTTCAGATGGCGAGGCAAATCCCAACACTGTCATCCTGAGCTTGTCGAAGGGTAAAACTGTCACCCTGAGCCTGTCGAAGGGCAAAACTGTCCCCCGGCCTTCGAAAGGGTTCCGTAAAAAAAATGATTTGAGCGGAGGATTAAGAAAAAATCGTCGTTTACTCCAATTAATCATTGAATGAATATTGGAGTAGGGCTATTGAAATTGAAATATATAGACAAAGCCTTATTTTTTTCGCCGCAGCGAATGAAATTTTTAGGGTCTCGATACAATTTTAGCCATTGCTCACTCCGTTCCCAAAGCCCAAAATCACTCGACCTGACAAACCTTGTCATGTCGAGTGTTTTTCACTGGAGTGATAACGGAAGTGAAAAATGTATCGAGACAAATCATCAATAATCAATCATCAACAACTAAACCTTTTATTAACAAACATTTAGTGTTTTTTTTATTTTATATTCATTCGTTTAAAAAAAATAAAAACCACTATATTTGCACCATCTATAAAAACCCAAATTTAAAATCATGAAAAAACTTACTTTAGCCCTTACTGCTCTCTTTTCGGCAACCCTGTTTTTTGGACAGGAAACAACAAGCTTCAACAAATTTTCTATTGAAGTTCAAGGAGGATTACACATGCCGGTAAAACTCGTTGACAACATTGAAGAATCAGACTATACCGATTTCAAACAAGGACAAATTGGTGTGCGTTATATGTTTGACAGCTGTTTTGGTGCCAAACTCAGTTATGGCTTTAACAGCTTTGAAGACAAAGAAAACGCTGACTTTGGTGTAGATTATCACCGCATAACGCTGGAGGGTGTTTACAATATGCAATTGGCAAACCGTTTTGGAATTTTGGCACATGCCGGTCTGGGTCTTGCTACTGCAGCTCCCTCAAGCATTGATGACAATGAAAACACCGCTATTTTCACCCTCGGTTTAACACCTCAGGTAAAGGTATCAAACCGTGTAGCTGTATTTGTGGATGCTACTTATCTGGTGAGTGCTTCACAACACTATTATTTTAACGGTCAACTCATCAACTCAGATTTCCAATCGAGAACGGCCGCTTTTGCAAACTTTAGCATTGGCGCTACAATTTCTCTTGGTAAAAACAGCAACCACGCAGACTGGGTACAGAAAAGCAACTAAACCCGGCACAACAAGATACTCAATCCCAAAGCAATTTGTTTTGGGATTTTTTTAATTCCTAAATCATCAGTGTTAGCTAGTATACCTCTCATTGGCTATTTTTTTTTCAAGGTATCTTCTTTTTCTGCTATTTTCAAACAATCCTTTTTAAATAAGGCTTCATACTTTCTTTGGTTTAAATCTATTTTTATTTCAAAAATACCAGAAACAATTGTTTTTGCAATGTGATCTGTTTTTTATTAAAAAAAACTATTAAGACTCGTTTATTAAAAATAAATTTCGTTTTTTTGAGTCAGTAAATCCCAAATTTACAACCTCACATTCTATGAATAAACTATTTATTGCCTTCGCAATGCTCTTTGTTATATACAACATTGATGCTCAAACAGATAATTTTAATGCATTTTCTCTTGAAACCGGTTTTGGAGTAGCCATTCCCATAAGTCCAAAAGAGAGTATCAATGAATCAAAAATTTCCGGATTAAACCAATTCAATATTGGCGGGCGTTATATGTTTACTAAATCTTTTGGAATAAAAGCAAGTTATCAATTTAACGGCTTTCGCACTAATGAAGTTTCAACTGAAATATCAAATGGATTTTTAAATGAATTTTCAAATGAGGGCATTGACTATCATGCTCTTCGGCTTGAGGCAGTTTATAATCTGGGACGACTCTTTAACCTTCCCTATAGTTTTTATGAAAATTTTGGCTTGCTTACCCATATTGGTGTGGGATACTCAAGAGGAAAACCCATTGGCCAAAACTTCTCAGAACAAACAGCAAATCTTCAATGGGGAATTACACCCTTGTTTAAACTCAATAAAACAATCGCTCTCTTTGGTGATTTGACCTATGTGTCAAATATTAAACAACACTATGCTTATGATGGTTCATTGCTTAATCCATCATTTGATCATGTAACAGGTGGTTATATTACAGTGGGAATAGGAGTGATGTTTTACATTGGAGAAGAGGGAAGACACGCAGACTGGTATTAAGAATTTTCAGGCTATTTGAGTACTTAATTTAAATAACCGCTCAATTTATTTTTATTCTATTTTATTAAATCAAAACTGTATAGCCGCAATCCTCCACACACTCCTCGCTGCAAAACCAGGTATAACCAAAGTTTGACCAAGATCCACAAACAAATGCTTCAGACTCTTTCTCTATCGACTCCCCACAATAATTACACACTGTCTCCAGTAATGGATGTGTAGTCGCAATTTTAACAGTAGCTTTAGGCATAATTTCAACTTTTTATTAGTGTATTTTGTCTATTTTAATTTTAAACAATCCCATATATTTAAAAAAGAGGTTTTGCTTGACTGAAAATTATCTTTCAGTTAGATTCAAACATCCATCTTCAGAAAATGGAAACAGATTTATAATGTATTGCTTGCAAACGCTTATAACAAATCGCTTTGGAATTCAATAATCTGAGACTTTATAATCCTTAAAAAAAAGGAAAACATTATACTTAAGGACATTCAATAACTACGCACTCTAATTCTTTTTCAAGCACAAAGAGAATTGCTGAATTTTCATTATTTGAAAGCTTATTCAATGTTTTTTTTAATTCTAACAACTAAGCAAAACAGCCTCAAATGTTCAAATTAATATGAAATATAAAATTAATATTAATCTAAATAGTTGATTTTAAATCAATGCCACCATGTTTTAAATTATCACCCTTTTTTTAATTTATGCTGAGTGCTTATTAAATAAATTATATATTTTAAGAGTTGTAAAAAGAAATCAATCACTTTTTTGCTATTTAAACTAACATAAAAAAATGAGCCTTTTTATTGAAATGTAAATGCACATCAATTTTTTAGCTCCATACTTGTATCTGTACAATAAAATGAAAAAGCTTATTTAAAGTTTTCAAAGTTTAATACGTTATTTCTGTTGAGTTTATCAATGGTTTCTTTATCTTTGTGCTAGTATAAAAACACGAGCAAGCTTCTTTTATACTGCTTGTGAGTGTAAATCAATGTCTTTTAAAGAAATTAAGATTACAATTAACGCTATGAATAAAATTGCCATCATTGGCCTGGGCTATGTGGGACTTCCGCTCGCCAGACTCTTTGCCACAAAATACCCCGTCGTGGGCTATGACATCAACCAAAAACGCATTGACGAACTCCAAAAAGGACACGACAGCACCCTCGAAGTAGAAGATGCCGACCTCAAAGCCGTGTTACGCAATCGAAACCCATTTCATATTTCCTCCCGCCCGGACACTGAGCCTGTCGAAGTGTCGAAGTCCCGAAGTGCCAAAATCACCGGCCTCTTTTGCACCAATCACCTCATTGACATTCAGGATGCCAATATTTATATCATCACCGTGCCCACACCCGTGGACAAACACCACAGGCCTGACTTGACGCCGCTGTACAAATCCAGTGAAGCCGTGGGCGGACTCCTCAAAAAAGGCGACATCGTTATTTATGAATCCACCGTCTATCCCGGTGTTACCGAGGAGGAGTGTGTACCCGTTTTGGAACGCATCAGCGGATTAAAATTCAATGTGGACTTCTTTGCCGGTTACTCTCCGGAGCGCATCAACCCGGGGGATAAGGAACATACCGTGGACAAAATTCTCAAAGTCACCGCAGGCTCCACCCCTGAGGTGGGCCAACAAGTAGATGCCCTTTACAAAAGTGTCATCACCGCCGGCACCCATTTGGCACCCAGCATCAAAGTAGCCGAAGCCGCCAAGGTAATCGAAAACTCACAACGCGACATCAACATCGCCTTTGTCAACGAACTCGCCAAAATATTCAACCTCTTGGAAATCGACACCCATGCCGTCCTGGAAGCCGCCGGTACCAAATGGAACTTCCTGCCCTTTAAACCGGGATTGGTAGGCGGGCACTGCATTGGTGTGGACCCTTATTATCTGGCACAAAAAGCACAGGAAGTGGGCTACCACCCCGAGATCATCCTGGCAGGAAGACGCCTCAACGACTCGATGGGCGACTATGTCGCGGCACAGGTGGTCAAGACCATGATTCAAAAAGACATCAGCATCAAAGGTGCCCAACTCCTCATGCTCGGCATCACCTTCAAGGAAAACTGCCCCGACGTGCGCAACACCAAAATCGTAGATGTCATCCACGCCCTGCAGGACTATGGCATCATAGTCACCATCTACGACCCCTGGGCAAACCCCGAAGAAGTACAACACGAGTACGCACTGGAATGCCATAACGAATTAGAGGTAAACAAAACGTCCTTGCGAGAGAGCGAAAGCGCGAGAAGCAACCTCACCCGGTCACCCCATCACCCCATCACCAAGTCACCCCCTCATAAGTATGACGCAATCGTACTCGGAGTCGCCCACAAAGAATTTTTAACCCTCGACTTAAACCCCTTAAAAAAAGAAACCGCTGTGGTCTATGATGTAAAGGGCGTATTAAGGGAATCAGATATGAAATTGTAATGATTGTAAATGGGGTAATGTGCAAATACGCAAATACCTAAATACGCAAATCAGCTACAAAAAAAATAAATTATAATCGTGATTAAAACTTTTCATATATTAGCATAAAGTTTAAAACATAATTATAGAAATGAATTATTCTATTCCTCTTAATATCCGGGTTCGGTCTCATTATCTTGAAAAGGTACGTCCGTTTATGGATCAAAATATCATCAAGGTAATTACAGGCCAGCGCAGGGTGGGAAAAAGTTATTTGCTTTTTCAGATAATCAATTTAATACGGGATCGACAATCCGGGGCCAAGATTCTATACATTAACAAAGAAGATTTAGCGTTTTCATTTATTAAAACCGCTTCAGACCTAAACGAATATGTATTGACTAATAAAGCTGAAAAGACAACAACTTATGTATTTATTGATGAGATACAGGATATACAGGATTTTGGATCGGCCTTACGTTCGCTGCTTTTACATGCAGACATTGATCTTTACTGCACCGGTAGTAATGCCAACTTGTTATCCGGCGACATTGCAGGGCATTTAAGCGGGCGGTATGTGGAGGTAGAGGTGTATAGCCTGGCATATCCCGAATTCCTCGCCTTTCATACCCTTTCTGATACTTGCGGGAGCCTGGACAAATACCTCAAATATGGCGGACTTCCCTATTTAATACATTTAGAGTTGGTAGATGAAGTGGTTTTTGAATATTTAAAAAATATATACAACAGCATCGTTTACAAGGATATTATAAACAGGTATGCGTTAAGAAATACTACTTTTTTGGAACAATTAGTGCTATTCCTGGCAGCGCATACGGGCAGCATCTTTTCAGCAAAAAAGATAAGCGATTTTCTAAAATCCCAACGGGTGAATATGGCCCCCAATCAGGTACAAACCTATATACAGCATTTGGTAAATGCCTTTTTAATACACAAAGTACCGCGCTATGACCTGGTAGGAAAAAGGCTGTTTGAGATTGGCGAAAAATATTATTTTGAAAATCTGGGCATACGCAACGGTCTTTGGGGCTATAGATTGGAAGACCGGGGCAAGATTGTGGAAAATGTGGTGTACAATCATTTGCTGTTTAAAGGCTATAAAGTACAGGTAGGTGTCATGGGAACTAAAGAAGTAGATTTTATAGCAGAAAAGGAAGGAGAGAGGCTATATGTTCAGGTAGCGCTTAGCATCCAAGACCCAAGTACCCTGGAACGTGAATATGGTAATTTGAAAAACATTCCTGATAACTATCCAAAAAAGGTAGTTACCATGGAAGCTTTTTCCGGCAATACGGTAGAAGGTATTGAAACCCAAGAACTGGGCAGTTTTTTAATGTCGTGATTCGCAAATAAGCAAATAAGCAAATGCGCAGATTCGCAAATGCGCAGATACGCAAATAAGCAAATACGCAAATAAGCAAATCCGCAAATAAGCAAATCCGCAATAAGAAAAGCAAATCCGCAAATTTGAAATCAAAAATTAGAAATTATAACCCCAAAAAACAAAGATTTCACAACGGTTTCCATACCTTTGCACCAATTTCCCCCGCATTCGTTAAACCTCACCAAAACATTTCCTTTGGAACAGCGTTCATGAATTAGGGGCATTTTTTTTAAATATAAGTAACTACCTATGAACAAAATAGCCATAATAGGCCTGGGCTATGTCGGCCTGCCGCTCGCCCGGCTCTTTGCCACCAAATACCCCGTTGTGGGCTACTACATCAACCAAAAACGCATCGACCAACTCCAAAGCGGTCACGACAGCACCCTCGAAGTTGAAGATGCCGACCTCCAAGCCGTACTACTCAATAGAAATCCATTTCCATTTTCCTCCCCTCCGGATACTGAGCGGAGCGATGTACTGAGCTTGCCTGCCCAGAGCGGAGCCGAAGGGTCGAAGTGCCGAAGTGGGGAGGATACCGGCCTCTTCTGCACCCACCACCTTATTGACATTCAGGAAGCCAATATCTATATCATCACCGTGCCTACCCCGGTGGACAAACACCACCGCCCGGACCTGACGCCGCTGTATAAATCCAGCGAAGCCGTGGGCAGCATCCTCAAAAAAGGCGATATTGTGATCTATGAATCCACCGTCTATCCCGGAGTAACCGAAGAAGAATGTGTGCCCGTACTCGAGCGCGAAAGCGGACTCACCTTCAACCAGGACTTTTTTGTAGGCTACTCGCCCGAGCGCATCAACCCCGGCGATAAGGAACACACCGTCGATAAAACCTTAAAAGTTACCGCCGGCTCTACACCGGAGATCGGACAACAAGTAGACGCCCTTTACAAAAGTGTCATCACCGCCGGCACGCACCTGGCACCCAGCATCAAAGTAGCCGAAGCCGCCAAGGTCATTGAAAATAGCCAGCGCGACATCAACATCGCCTTTGTCAACGAACTCGCAAAAATATTCAACCTGCTGGAAATCGATACCCACGAGGTATTGAAAGCTGCAGGGACCAAATGGAACTTCTTACCCTTTACTCCCGGTCTTGTGGGTGGGCACTGTATAGGTGTTGATCCTTATTACCTGGCACAAAAAGCACAGGAAAAAGGCTACCACCCTGAAATTATTTTAGCAGGAAGACGTTTGAATGACAGTATGGGTGAGTATGTAGCAGCACAGGTGGTCAAGACCATGATCAAAAAGAACATCGCCATCAACGGCGCCGAACTCCTCATGCTGGGCATCACTTTCAAAGAAAACTGCCCCGACGTGCGCAACACAAAAATCGTGGACGTGTTACAAGCCTTAACAGACTATGGCATAAAAGTAACGATCTTTGACCCACTGGCAAACCCGGAGGAAGTCTTGCACGAGTACGCACTTAAATGCCACTCACAATTAGACTTGACAAGCAAGTCATTGCGAGCGGAGAGAAGCAACCCCGACAAGGCACCGACAAATAAATTCGACGCCATCGTCCTTGGAGTATCCCACAAAGAGTTCCTAAACCTGGACTTAAACCCACTCAAAAAAGAAACTGCAGTGGTGTATGATGTGAAGGGGGTATTGGAAATGGCTGATCAAAAGCTTTAAATACTTTTTGTAAATCATTCTGTTTTAAGTTGAGATTAAAGTCAGTAACATGAAGCTAATACCGGTACTTATTTGAATTTTTATAATAAAATAAAATCAAAATTTCAATCTAAGGATTCTAAAGTACTTTTAGAAAACTTTATTTCCCTCTCCTCTCTACAAGTTGTAGGGATGGTATTGCCTTTAATCACTTTACCATATGTTTTGCGCGTTTTGGGTTTTGAGAATTATGGAATTGTTGTTCTGGCAGCTTCATTAATTGCTTATTTTCAATCTGTAACAGATTTCAGTTTTAAAATCACAGCTACACGTGATGTGGCAGTATTTAAATCCAGCCCCAAAAAGCTCAATTTAATATATAGTAACGTACTTCAAGTAAAAGGACTGTTTCTAATGGTTTCTCTTTTCATTATTAGCTGGGTTGTCTTTTTATACCCACCATTTTATGAAGAGAAAACAATCTTTATTCTAACCACTTTAATGTTGTTAGGCCATGCCCTTTTTCCTGACTGGTTTTTTCAGGGCATTGAAAAAATGAAATACATTACCTTTTTGAACATAACCATCAAACTTTTTTTTACAATATGTGTTTTTGTTTTCATTAAAGAAAAAGAAGACTATTGGATTTATCCCTTACTGCAAGGTGCCGGATTGATAGGTGCGGGATTGGTAGGGCAGTATATGCTGGTAAAGAACTACAACTTGAAATTTTATTGGTTAAAACCAAAACGCATTAAAAAAACAATAACCTCAAACTTCCCAATCTTTGTGAATCAATTTTTCCCAACACTTTATAACAATACCAGTACTTTTTTATTGGGTATTATTACAGGCACTTACTGGGTAGGTATATATGACGCCATTAAAAGGGTGGTTGATGTTTGTGTTACATTGTTAGGAGTGGTCTCAAGAGTGTTTTTCCCTTTTTTAAACCGTCGGAAGGATGCCTTTAATAAGTATAAAAAATTGATGCTAATCTTTAGTAGTATATTAGTATTCGTGATATTGATAGGTCACCAATTAGTGTTTTGGTACTTAAATATTAGTTATGAATATGCTTTTTACGTATTACTCATACTTTCTATAAGTATTTTAGGTTTTGTATTATATGATATTTTTGGATTAAATTATTTTATCATTAGGAGACAGGATAAATTAGTTATGAAAAACACCATTACAGCATCAATCATTGGATTTATACTAGCATTCCCTTTGATAAGCTATTTTGGCATTTTTGGTGCTGCATTGAATTTAGCATCGGCAAGGTGGATGATGGGAGGAAGAATGTATTTAAAATATTTAAAATTAAAATAACATGAAATTAGCCATTCATCATAGAAAAAATAGCTTTTCTGAAAAATGGATTGAATATTGTAAATCAAACAATATAGATTTTAAATTAGTTAATGTCTATGAAAATGATATAGTAGAGCAAGTAAAAGATTGCGATGCTTTTATGTGGCACCATCATCATGGAAATTATAAAGATATATTGTTTGCAAAGCAATTTTTATTTTCTATGGAACAGTCAGGAAAAGTAGTGTTTCCAAGTTTTACAACTGCGTGGCATTTTGATGATAAAATAGGTCAAAAGTACCTATTGGAGTCTATAGGAGTGCCCTTTGTCAAAACCAATATATTTTATGATAAAGCAAAGTCACTTGAATGGATTGAAAACACATTATTTCC
>JANSXN010000096.1 GCA_024742935.1 Flavobacteriaceae bacterium | reverse complement strand
CTTTCTGTTTCGTTTTTAATATCAAAAAAGTCTTTTTGAGTATGATTGGCAGCTTTTGCAACAAACATAGAGGGAAACTGCTCAATGAGAATGTTGTAATTTCTCACGCTTCCGTTATAATATCTTCTTGCGCGTTGAAGGTCATTCTCTACTGCCGAAAGATCCCGCTGCAACTCGAGAAAATTCTGGTTTGCTTTCAGTTCGGGATAATTTTCGACAACTACAAACAGATTTCCCAATGCTTTTGAGAGGCCCACTTCTGCCGCTTCCTGGTCTTTGACGTTGTTTGCTTCAATTCCTTGTGCACGCAGTTGTGTGATACTTTCAAAAAGGTTCTTTTCGTGCGTGGCATAACCTTGTACCACTTTTACGATATTGGGAATCAAGTCGTGCCGTTTTTGCAATTGTACATCGATACCGCTCCAGGCCTCGTTTAACATGTTTCGCAACTTGATGAGTGTGTTATAGATATATACAAAATAAACAATGGTGAGGATGACTAAGGATATGATAACAAGGGTCATAAAATTGTTTCTATTTAATTACAGTTTAAAGGTATATAAATTTTTATTATTTCCAATGCATTGGTTACTCATGGCGCTTTTGGAAAGTATACTTTTTTCTATGAGTATTTTTTTATGATTGGTCCTTTTAGACATATCGCCTATACTGAATATAGAGAAGATAGTTTTAATGGGTTTGCAGTATTTTGAATATGGCACGGGTCTGTTGAAGTCGTTTAAACAGCATACTAAGTTTGGCACTAAAATGGATTTAAAATTGGGATTTATATTACTATTGAAAATAGTGTGTTGAATACCGAAGTGAACGTTTGCCCCCTACACCTCTCTATCACTAACTTTTTACCTCAAAAGTCCCTATTAATCGCTCCGCTTTCTTTTTTCGTTTTCGTGTTTTATGAGGTTTCAATGAAAACGTCTCGAAAGGCTATTGCTTTATTCTATTTTTCTTACGATAAGGATTTCGTCGTCTGAAAACTCCATCCATGCGAGGTCATAAACATACTGAAACATTTTTCCCTTGCTGTTGATGTGAAAGTGGGTATGGTATTTAAAGCGAAACTTTTTTTGTTCGAGCAGTGTGCGGTAGATTTTGGTTTGTGTTTTGTTTTTTCCGAGGAGTTCAAGTAGGATACCGTGATTGCGCATAAGGTATTCATTGATTTGTACTGCTGCTTTGCCGGAAGCTTTTCTCAGGTTTGTATGGTAGTAATTTTTACAGCGCACGGTACAGAATAATTTATCTGATCTACCGCGCAGGGGTTTCTTACATATTTTACATTTTCTACTCATTAGAAATCCTAGTTAAGCTACAAATGTTGAGTTACAAATGTTGAGTTGCAAGTTTTGAATTACAAATTTTGAATTACAAATGTTGAGTTACAAATATAGTGTATTCGTTTAAAACGGATAAAAACATGTAAAACCGTTTGTAAATGTTTAAAATCGGCTAGTGGGTGTTTTTTTTATTAGTTTTGAGTAACCCTTTTTTTAAAATTGTTTTATTAGTATGGATGATTCTGTTATTGTTATGTATTTACCCCGCAAAAATGCCGGGCGTATCAAGTTTATGATTCCTTTTCTTATGAAGGAGGAACGCGCTGCTTTTAAGCAACTTAACGGTTCTTTTTATCACCCTACTCAGCGTTTGTGGAGTCTTCCCAATACAGAGGAGCATAAAAAGCGTGTGAAGACTTTGTTTGGTAAAAAGCTAAAGGCTGTGGAGCAGCACGCACCTCCACAAGTGCCCAAAGTTGAAGTTACAGAGGCTATACAGCTGGAGCTGGACAGGCATTATCAAAAAATGAAACTTAAGAATTACAGTGTTTCCACCATAAGAAGTTACCAAACCAACCTCGAGCAGTTTTTTGGGTATTTTAAGAACAGTGATTTGGCCACGCTCACCAAAGAGCAGATTGAGGGTTTTATTTATGAGTTGGTACAGAAATACAAAATAAGTGAGCAGAAGCAGAATATGATGATTAATGCCATCAAGAGTTATTATGAGCATACACTTGGGCAGCCACGGGAGTATTACACAATCACACGGCCCAAGCGCAGCAGTGACCTGCCTGATACTTTGAGTGAAGAAGAAGTGCTTGCTATTATCAATTCGCCAAAGAACATCAAGCACAAGGCTATACTTCATACAATTTACAGTGCGGGTTTGCGCATTGGTGAGGTGATCAGGTTGCGGGTGAAGGATGTGCGGTCTGACGATGGGTTTTTATTTGTAAAGGATTCTAAAGGTAAGAAGGACCGTCATACAGTTTTAAGTCCCTTGTTATTGGATTTGTTGCGAAACTATTACAAGGTACACAAGCCTTCATACTGGTTGTTTGAGGGGCAGGACGGCGGGCAGTATTCAAAAACAAGCATACAGCAGATTTACCGTAAGGCCGTAAAGGAAACAGGTTCAAACCCCTGGAGCACGCCACACACATTGCGTCACAGTTTTGCAACACATTTGATGCAGCGGGGTGTAAATATTAGGTATATACAGACGGCTTTGGGACACAAGAGTACCAAAACAACAGAGGTTTACACGCGTGTTTTGAGTATAAACAGTAAAACTTTAAAAAGTCCTTTGGATGTTATTATGGAAAATGGTACTTTCGGTAAAAAATAACGTCTGGGCATGGTGTACAAATGCGATATATCAACAATAAAACCCCAAGTCATGGCGTATATACTAATGTTACCAAACAGTTGAAAACCGAACTATGAAACAACTTCTGTATTTAATATTAATATTTTCGTTTCTATCAAGTTGCGACCGAAAAAAGTCGGAGAAAACTCAATCTGAATTTAAGCCAAAAACGGAATTAAATGCAGAAACGGAATCTGAACCGAAAAAAGAATTAGAAATTGTACAAACAAAAAAGGAAAAGGATACAATTAATAATTATTGGGCTCTAATCCTTGACACTATTTCAAGCAAAAAAGAATTTAAAATTTCTGACTTAAAACATACTCTTGAATTAAAAACTTATAGTTTAAACGATAGCTCAATAGTTAGGAATTTAGCTCAAAATGGAGAGCAACCATATTTAGACCATTCTCACAAAATAGTAACGGATTTTAAACTTTTGACTAACTCAATTGTTGACAAAAAACAAATCGACCGCACTGACTTTAAAAAATCACTAATTCCTGAATTTTACGCAGAATGTAATCTTTTGACAACCGAAATTGACAGTATTTCAAAAAACACTGTTTACTTGAATTCAAGTTTAGGAGTTCCTGATTCTGATAATGTTTGGGCAGTTTGGTATTCTATAAAAATTAAAAATAACAAACTTGGTAATTTAGAAATTATAGAAACTGATTATGTCGGATTATAAAAACCGTTTGGTAACACCGGCTATAGTTCACTACTAGGTAGTTTTTCCTTCGGAAAAACCACGCAAGTGTGAAAGGTCAGTTTTTATTTACTAAATTTATTGCTTAACCAACGCAGCAAACCATAGCCAAACACGTTGGCTGTAATTTAAAAGTACACTGCTCAGCCTAAAATTTCTTGAACAAGCTGACGATAATTATTTTGAATACCTTCCGTAACTTTTGATTTGTCTTGTTTAAATCCTGCCTCAGCTATTGAAAACATTTCTGCGTTTTGAGCTCTTAAGTTTTTATCGCTCCACAAAATGATTTCTGTAATGACAGGAGCTAACTCTATTCCTTTTTCAGTTAGTAGATAAATATTTTCCTTTTGATTATCAGGCAATTTTTGCTTGCTTATCAAATCATTTTCTTCCAACCACTTTAATCTTGAAGATAAGATACCCGGTGCAATTCCCTCTGGAGAGGCAGAAAAATCCTTAAACGTTTTCTTGCGTTGAACAAGCATATCTCTCACAATTAACAAAGACCATTTATCCCCTATTATATCTAAAGTACAGGCAATGGGACAGTTTGACCGAAAATTATTTTTCATTTTTTACTATTAATTTGGTAGCAATAAAAAACTTTTGCTACTTTTGCTACTGATTTAATAGCAAAAATAATAAAAACAATGGAAACCAAATCATTTTTAGGAATTAAAAGCCAATCAAAAAATATACGAGTTGGTATTTGGTCAAGTGTAATATCGGCAATTATGCTTATTGGTATCGGAATCTTTTGGCTAGCTCATCCAAGTGCTACAGAAGGTTCTTTTTCAATAATACCAGACTCATCAGCAGCCGTGTCTTTAGCAAAAATAGTAGCTATATTCAAAGCCATTGGAGATTTCTTACCACCTATATTTGTTCTTCTAGCCATCTATTTTAAACAATATAAATTGGCTGGTTACTTTCATATAGTAACACTCATCTTAGTAATTGTTGTTGATATGTTTGTATGGGGTTCTTTTGTGCGAAATGCAGGTGCTAAAGATATTTTGCAACATATACCCTTTGCAATTCCGATTATGATTGCTGCTTACTCTTTTCTTAAACCAAACTCAAAAACTAATTAATTATGCTTTTATTTATTCGCATTTTCCTCATTCTTTATGGCCTTATTGCTGCTGCAACAGGCTTTATGGGCACAACTGCCAAATACAACGCTACGGTAACAGATGCAATGACCGACAATAATCATCGCTATGTTGCTGCCATTTGGATGGCTACATCTTTAGCCTTTTTTTATGTAGCTTGGAATCCATCAGAAACAGCCTTATTTCGTTTTTTGATGGTAGCTGTTTTCATAGGTGGTATTGTAAGAGCAGCTGCATTAGTCAATTATCCTGCAACACCCTTTCTCATTTTTCTTATCGCAATAGAATTGATTCCTACTGCATTAATGTTATGGATTCACACCAAACTATTAAATGCGGGTTCACTATAAAATAAACTCAAATGAAACAATCAAATCAAATAGTACTTATAACGGGTGGAGGTTCAGGCATTGGACTT
Source organism: Flavobacteriaceae bacterium (assembly GCA_024742935.1). Lineage (GTDB taxonomy): Bacteria > Bacteroidota > Bacteroidia > Flavobacteriales > Flavobacteriaceae > Planktosalinus. The sequence continues at coordinate 2,394 of JANSXN010000096.1, read as the reverse complement.
GCCATAGCTCAAAAATTCTTAGCAAATGACAATACCGTAATCATAACAGGTAGAAATCTTGCTAAACTCGAAAAAGTAAAACAAGAAAATCCCAAAATACATATCTATCAAAGTGATGTAACGGATGATGCCGAAGTAAGGATGCTCGCAGACGATATCCAAGAAAAATTTGACGGCTTAGATGTTCTTATCAACAACGCAGGAATAATGAATCTAGTAGATGCAGGAAACGAAAGCAACGACTTGAACAAACAAATGGAAGAAATTGAAATCAACTATAATTCGCCTATTCGAGTATTGCATTATTTCCTTCCACTACTCAAAAAAAGCAAAAATGCAGTTCTTGTCAATGTTTCTTCGGGTTTGGCGTATGTTCCATTTGCACAAGCACCCGTTTATTCAGGAACAAAATCAGCTTTACATTTTTGGACACAAGCCATTCGACCGCAACTACAACCGCACAATATTAAAGTGGTTGAACTCTTGCCACCTGTTGTCGATACACCATTGGCACACGGAGCAGATATTGCCGAAGACGATAATTTGAAACCTATGCCACCCGAAAAATTAGCAGATATTTTTTGGAAAGATTTTATAAATGGAAAAGAAGAGATTACACCGGGTATTTCCAAACAATTGAAATTGATGAGTAGGCTTGCTCCCAATTTCATCTTTAAGCAATTGAATAAAAAACCAATCCCAAACCGAAAATAATCACAGATAAAAAATAACAAAATGGACAATTTTACAATTATCAACTTACAAGCCTTGACAGGCACAATCGCAATCATTTTAGGTTTCAAGTATTGGATTCAACCTCGCATTTCAAAACTATCCTTACACGAAGCACTTTTGCCCTTTGTTTTCTTAAACACTTTTAGGTATTTGGGCTTGACGTTTATGGCTAAGGAGCAGTTTTATGACGGTTTTCCTTCGGACTTTTTAACATCAGTTGGTCTGCTTGACTTTACTACAGCAATTTTAGCCATCATTGCCACCATTGCCTTAAAAAACAAATGGAGCTTTGCCATTCCTTTAGTGTGGATATTCAATATTGTAGGGTTTGGAGATTTAATTACTGCATTTCCTCAATTCTTTGGACTTGAACTGTATAACCAAAACCTTGGTTTCATTTGGCTGATGTTTGTAACCTATGGTTTAGCAACGTTTCTAAGCCATATCTACATATTTATCAGACTATTCAAAAATTTAAAAAAGAAATAATATGAACACAAATAATAAAATACTTCTATTCCTTGCACTGAGTTTTTTCGCTTTTCAAAATATAAAAGCACAAAGTGTTTATGAAGGAAAGAAAACAAAAGTAGAAAAGGATATTTCGGCAGAATTTCCATTCGAATCTAAATTCATAGAATTAGGAACAGACACAGTACATTATGTAGAGTCTGGCGAAGGTGACCCAATACTATTATTGCACGGTTTACCCGCAAATGCTTATCTATGGCGAAACATTATTCCAAACATTGACGATAATAAAAAAGTAATAGCCTTGGACTTTTTAGGTATTGGAAAATCAAGTTTTCCAAAAGACAGAAACGTTTCAGTAGAAGTACAGTACAAAATGCTGACTGATTTTATAGAAGCTAAGCAACTTAAAAATGTCACACTTTTTATTCAAGATATTGGTTCTATTGTTGGAATGCTCTATGCAATTAGAGAACCTCAAAATGTAAAAGGAATAGCACTTTTTGAAGCTCCTTTTATGCCAGCTGATGTAATGTACGACCAATTACCATTTAGTTTCAAAGCGTTTATGAAACTCACTAGAACCAAAAAAGGGAATGAAAAATGGATGGTTAAAAAGAATTTTGCTGGTAAAAAATTAGCTGTCAATTTCTTTACGGGTAGAAAATTACCAAAAGAAGCGTATCCGAATTATACGCAACCTTGGGATGAGAAAGAAAGACGCTATGCCATAACCAATGGACCAGACCCAGCTGTATTATCCTACACCAAAGGAAAGGGAGAAAGTGACTTTGCTACTCTACTGGACACTATATCAAATGGAATGAAAGAAACACAAATCCCCATTTTATATTTCTATGCCAAAAAAGGATTGGTAAATAGAAAAAAAGCAGTTGAATACGCCAAAGAAAACTTCAAAAATGCAACCTATGTTTATCTTGGAAAAGGGAAACACTTTTTAACGGAAAGCCACCCAAATCAAATGAGCCAGAAGTTCAATGAATGGTTTAAAACGTTGAAGTAGAAGAAAAAAACTACAGCCAACAATGGTAACCGTTGCACAAGCCTTTGATTTTTTTGGTGATTTTTTCAACTAATTAAATAACAGGGATTTGCGAAATTTCTTTTTTTAGTCCGTTTTCAATTTGCGCATCCTTTTAAAAAAGTTTCTTGGGTCCTAAAATGACT
>JANSXN010000037.1 GCA_024742935.1 Flavobacteriaceae bacterium | reverse complement strand
GACAATTAATAAAAAGAGAATCAGTAAAAAAGCGCCAACTCCAATATAAATTCCAAAAGACCAATCGTTTGCAGCAGCCCCCGAAACTTCAGACCTTACCAACCCCATAAAACCCGTAACCATTAGATAAGATACTCCCAGAAAAAGGATTATAAAAATTCCGTTGTAACGTAAAAAAAGATTTAAAAAATCCTTCATATTGTGTTTTAAAAATTCAAAATAATCTGAAATGATTAATCCAAATTCTCTAGCTTGTCTTAGTTCTATATGTTTATCTTTCATCTGTGTTTATAGAATGAATTTTATGATAATTCCTTAAGATTAATTTCGTTTTCAAGTCTTTTATTCAACTTGATGGGATAAAAAATGTAATAATAAACAATCAGGGCTAAAGAGCCAAATATAATTGTCATTGCCAGCCATACCGGCATACTGCTATAGCGGGTGATAAATCCCTCAATAAACCCGGCAATAATAAAAAAGGGTAGGGTGCTAATAACAACTTTGAGCCCGTCTTTAGCGCCTTTTATAAAGGAGACCCTTCGGGAATATGTTTTAGGAAATAATATACTATTCCCCATAATTAAACCGGCACAACCGGCGATTACAATAACAGATATTTCTATAGTACCATGAAGCCACACTGTTTTTGTTGCTTCAAAAAGGACTCCTTTTGTGTAGAAAAATGCCATAAATGAACCCAACATAACCCCATTGCTGAACAATATATAACCGGTGCCTATCGATGTGATGACTCCAAAGGCATAAGCCAAAAAAGCAACCCTTATGTTGTTGATTGTAATTCCAAGAAACATTCCAATCTCGCTACCACTTTTATAAATGGCTGTTGGGTCACCTTCTTCTATATTATTGATGGTTTTGTTTACATAAGCATCTCCAAGAATCAATCGCACAAAATTATCATCATTTAAAGCAGATAGCACACCAATAGCTGAAGCAATTGAAAAAATTAAAAAACTGTATAATAGGGTTTTATGGTATTGCTTAAAAAAAAGTGGAAATTCTGTTTTCCAAAATGAAATAACCCTATTTTTACTTTCTTTTTTATTGATATAAATTTTTTGATGAGCCTGGGTTGCAAGTGAATTCAAATACAAAAGTGTCTTACTTTCAGGGTAATACGTTTTGGCGTATGATAGGTCATTGGTGAGATGAATGTAGTAGTCGGCTAATACATCCGGATTAATTTTTGAATTAGTATGGATCGCTTTTTCAAATGCCATCCATTTTTCTTTATTTTGCTTTATAAAAGCTGCTTCACGCATGTTCTTTTTTTTATAAATATAAGCAGTTGTTTTAATATGGCAAACATAGCAATCAATACTTCACAAAATGTAAACCTTGATTATAGGGTTGCAAATATAGGTGATAGAATTTTATCCTTTTTAATAGACTTATTTTTATTTATCCTATACTTCTTTGTCTTAGGCTATGTCTTTGAAGCATTTGAAAAAGCACTGGGAGATGATCGGTGGACCGCAATAGGGTTTCAGTCTTTATTGATACTGCCTGTGATGTTTTATTCACTGTATATGCACATCCTTTTCAATGGGCAAACAATAGGGAAGATGATTCTCAAAATAAAAGTCGTAAAAGAAGACGGCTCACCGGTGCATTGGTCTAACTACATGACAAGGTGGATGTTAAGGCTGGTTGATATTTGGCTTTTTAGTGGGTCTGTGGGGATTTTAGCCATGATTTTTTCAGATAAAAACCAACGACTTGGTGATGCTGCATCGGGTACTATAGTTATTTCAGTAAAGAACAAATTAAAAATTACACACACTATTTTAGAGGAGGTAGAAGAAAATTATGAACCCGTTTTTATGAATGTAACAGTTCTTAATGATAAGGATGTAAGGCTCATTAAAGAAACCTTACATATCGCTTTGCGTTCTAATGATTTTAAAACACTTACTTTACTTAGACAAAAAGTAGAAGGAGTTATTGGTACTTCATCAGATAAATATGATAGAGACTATCTACAAACTGTTTTAAAGGATTACACTTACTTCACCCAACAATAATGAGTTTATATCTAGTCATAGACATTTTAGGAACCATCGCTTTTGCAATTTCAGGTGTATTGACGGCTATGCACAAACGCCTCGATTTATTTGGTATTTTTATTATTGCATTTGTTACTTCTGTGGGAGGTGGAACCTTAAGAGACTTGTTGCTGAACACCCAAATTGTATGGATGCACAATATGACATATATCTATGTGATATTTTCATCAGCAATTGTAGCAATTATATTCAGAAAAAAACTCAACTATGTGAGAAAATCACTGTTCCTTTTTGATACCATCGGTATTGCTTTATATACTATAGTGGGTATTGAAAAAGGAATCCAATTTGGCTTGCACCCCATAATTTGTATTTCTTTAGGAACAATGTCTGCATGCTTTGGTGGGGTCATCAGGGATATATTGTGTAATGAAATCCCCATTATTTTTAGAAAAGAAATCTATGCGACCGCTTGTATTCTTGGAGGTATTTTTTATTTCCTTTTGAGTTTTACAACGCTTGACACAAATTGGATTGTAATCATATCTGGTTCTGTCGTGATTACTGTGCGATTGTTTGCTGTAAAATTCAAACTATCGCTCCCTTCGGTTTACTCTAAGGATTGAACTACTTTTCAAGTACAGCCTTAATAAACACATTGTAAAGTGGCCAGTCGCCTTCATCTGTTTCCAGTTTTGCAATTTTATCAACAACGTCCATACCTGAGGTTACTTTTCCAAAAACGGTATAATTTTTATCCAAGTGGTAGGCCCCACTAGGACTTTGAACGATGTAAAATTCAAAAGCGGCTGAGCGGTCATCAGGGTTTTCCCTGTATTCCTTTGCAGCAGCTAGTGCCCCGCGATGATGCCGGTGAATAATTTCTGCCGGCAGGGTATATTTCCCCATTTTACCACGCATTCGGGCAGTTTCCATACGGTCACTGTTTCCTCCCTGAATAATAAAATTTGTGACCACCCTATGAAAAACAGTGGTGTTTAAATAACCGTTTTTAATCAAATAGATAAAATGAGCCCGGTGAAGCGGTGTGTTTTCGTAAAGTTCAAGTTGTATAGAGCCCTCTGTTGTTTCAAGCCTTACAAAGCGTTCCGGGTTTTCTTGTCCATAGGCCAGCAAAAACTCTTCAAGGGTTGCATTTGTTAAGTTAACCAAGGGTTGCAATGTATCTTGGCTGCTTTTTTTAGTCACTTTTGTTGTATCGGTAACAGTACCTTTTAGGGAATCTTCCACGGTGGACTCTTCGATTGTTTGATTGGATTTTTTAGTATCTTCACAATTCAAAAACCAAAAGCAAATGAATAAAAAGAGGATTGACTTTTTCATTAAATTAATTTTCTTAAAGTTTTAACTACCCCATAGGGGCTTTCATTTATGGAGTTTAACAGTTTTAAAAAGGCACTTTTAAAAGTACAAACCACAGCACTTCCGGGCGAGGAAATTCAGCTAAAAATGGCTCCTAAAGAACGTTTGCAAGAACTTAAAAATTTAGCACAATCCCAAAAAAATGCCAGTAAAGCAGGTGTCATGGCTCTTTTTTACCCCAATATGCAGCAGGAAACCCATTTGATTTTAATTCTCAGAAAAACCTACAAAGGGGTACACTCCGGCCAAGTGGGCTTTCCGGGAGGACGGTTTGAAATTCAAGACAAGGATCTTACTGTTACAGCTTTACGCGAAACGGAAGAGGAAATTGGCGTACCAAGAGGAGAGATTCAGGTTGTTAAAAAATTGACAGAAATGTACATTCCGCCAAGTAATTTTGTAGTACAACCTTTTATGGGTTTTGTCGAAAAGTACCCTCAATTTAAAGCTCAACCCTCAGAGGTGGAAGCACTCATTGAAATTCCTTTAACACATTTTCTGAATGATGATGTGATTATAAAAAAATCATTGACAACTTCTTATGCCATTGATATTGAAGTACCTGCCTATTATTTGAAGAATCATGTGGTGTGGGGTGCCACTGCTATGATTTTAAGCGAAGTGAGACACTTGTTAAAAGCGGCTTTATAAAAATTGGTTTTTGTATATTAGCCACCCGTTTTTCTGTGATAGAAAAGCACAACCTCAAAAGTTAATTTATGGGATTGTTTAAAAAAAATCCTTTTGGTCACATACTCTTTTTAAAGCGTTGGTTGATTCGGATTATGGGAGCTATGACCCACCGTAGGTTTAAAGGCTTTAATGAACTTCAAATCGAAGGTTCAGACAACATCCGTAATCTTCCCGAAAGAGGAGTTCTTTTTGTTTCCAACCACCAAACGTATTTTGCAGATGTGGTCGCCATGTTTCACGTGTTTAATGCGAGTCTTCACGGCAGAGACGACTCCATCAAAAATATTGGCTACCTCTGGAATCCAAAATTAAACATCTATTATGTCGCTGCCAGTGAAACCATGAAATCGGGTCTCCTCCCAAAAATATTGGCATATGCAGGCTCTATATCTGTTGAGCGCACTTGGCGCGAAAAAGGAAAAGATGTGAACAGGCAAGTTAAGATGAGTGACATCTCAAACATTGGTAAAGCCCTGGATGATGGATGGGTAATCACTTTCCCTCAAGGCACCACAAAACCGTGGAAACCCATTAGAAGAGGTACCGCACACATCATAAAAAAATACAAGCCCATCGTGGTTCCCATCGTGATTGATGGTTTTAGGAGATCATTTGACAAAAAAGGAATCAATATTAAAAAAAGAGGCATCCTCCAATCGATGGAAATCAAAGAACCTCTTGAATTTGATTATGACAACGAGACCATCGAGGAAATTGTAAACAAACTAGAACACGCCATCGAGCAACATCCTTCCTTCTTAAAAGTCATCCCCATAGAAGAACTGGAACAAGCCGAGGAAATGAATACAAAACGAAAGTGGAAGTATTAGGGTTTCAAGTTTCTGGTTTCAAGTTTCAAGTTTTGCTTCGCACAGTTCACTGCGCTCCCCGATGAGTCAGGACAGGCATGCTCAGGCTTCAAACCATAAACAATAAACCTGTTCTCTACATTTCTATTCGTTCCAGCTCCTTGTAGTTCTTTTTGAGTTTCCTCAACAAAATTCCATAGACCAGTCTATAAAATAGAAGGAGTAACAGTATGAGGATGACACCCACCACAATTTGTGAAATAAGAAAAATCGTTAGAAATTGGGGGTCGTTTGGGATTATTCCATAACTCTCTTCAAGTGCTTGCATCAATAGATCACTTTTAGTGAAATAAAAATAATTGATAACAACCAGTGCAATCGCAAAAGCAACAACATTGTAAATTACAAAATAACGCACCGTCTTGCGGGTGCTCAATATGCGTTCCATCAACGTTTTAGTGCTTTCAGTTACTTTGATAGACACATAGTTTTTATAAAAATAGTAGATAAAAATCAATACGATGATGTAATGAACCACATTAAAAGCAAGCATAAATGGTTTCATTCCCAGTTTTTCTATGACTTCAAAAGAAGATTTTGGAGATATAAAATACAAGCCCACCCAAAACAAAAGTTCCAGGACACTTATAATAAAAATCCACTTCACAATAGAAGTTGATTTTCTAAACAACATATCATAAATCTGATCGTAGCTGAGCTTGGGGTACTCTTGCTCCCGTTGTTTCCAGTTTTGTTTTAATAATTCTAATTGATCCATAGCATCACGGATTGAGGATAGTTCTTAATTTTTCTTTTATACGGTTCATTTTTACTCGGGCATTGACTTCTGAAATACCCAATGTGTCAGCAATTTCGCGATAGTTTTTATCTTCCAGGTACAAAAACACCAGTGCCTTGTCAATATCATTGAGTTGTTTTACGGCATCATACATCAATCGCAACTGCAATTCAACGGTGTCATCATATTCATCTGCGGTAATTTTAAAACTAACACTTTCAAAATCATGAGTTTCAACACGGCGTTTTGACTTCCGGTACAGAGTGATTGCTGTATTCAAACCCACTCTGTACATCCAGGTACTAAACTTAGAATCGCCCCTAAACTTTGGAAAGGCTTTCCATAACTGTATGGTAATCTCCTGAAACAAATCATTGTGGGCATCTGCATCATTGGTATATAAGCGGCAGATTTTATGCACAATGTTTTGGTTCTCTTCCAGCTGAGTGACAAAACTATGTTCAAGTTCTTTGTTCAAAGTTTTTTTGATAGTTAGTTATGATAAGTTAGTAGTTGGTTTGCGTTTTTTGTTACAAGTCCACAAAAAATGTACACTTTTTATTTGCTATACAATGAGTTGTTGATAACAGATTTAGAATTTGGTTTTTATGTTTTATAAGCCTTCAAAAGTAACTAAAAAGATTTTAGTTAATTTTTTACTAATGGAAAATCAACAACTCTTTTCTGTTGTAAATTTACTGTGTTATTTAAAACAACGCTACTATGGCACAAAACAAGTCAAACAGCAAGCCTCAGCCCAAAAAAGCTGCGCCGAAACCGGCTAATAAGGCTCCGCAGACTGCTTCAAAGAAGAAGTAATCCCTGCAACCCTTTCGCTTTAAGCGAAAATTGTATCAGAAAACAACAACAAGCCACCTCAAAAAGGTGGCTTTATATTTTTAAACAACTCATCCAACGATTTCAACAATTGGGTCAGTATCTTTTAGAGAATCGCTCACAACATCGCACTTTTGACCCAAAACAAATCAAAATGCGAAACCACAGCTTATTTATCCTCTTTTTATTTTCGGTTCAAATTTTTTCACAAACCACCATTTCGGGAAAAGTGACAGACCCCAAAGGCATTCCCATTCCGGGAGCAAATGTTTTTATTGAAGGCACTTATGACGGTACCACATCCTCTGAAGATGGAACTTTTTCATTTTCAACCCTTTCAACCGGAGTACAAACACTTCAGGTGTCCTACCTTTCTTTTGAGACTTATAAAATAAGTAAGGAAGTAACTGATATGAACCTTTTAAACATTCGCTTACGCGAAAGCGTGGACGCCCTTGATGCTGTTGTACTTTCTGCCGGAACGTTTGAAGCCGGTGACAAAGCACGGGTTTCGGTTTTAAAACCACTGGATATTGTCACCACCGCAGGAAGTGCCGGTGATATTGTGGGGGCCCTGCAAACCCTTCCGGGAGTGCAAACCGTGGGGGAAAGCGGCAGATTGTTTGTGAGAGGCGGCGAGGCAGATGAAACACAAACATTTATTGACGGTATCAGGGTGGCACAACCCTATGGAGCCTCAGTACAAAACTTGCCCACAAGAGGACGCTTTTCACCTTTTCTCTTTAGCGGAATTTCCTTTTCAACCGGTGGGTACAGCGCAGAATATGGAGAGGCACTTTCCAGTGTATTGCTTTTAAATACCAAAGACGAAGCCGAACAAAATCAAACCGAACTTTCACTAATGACAGTAGGGCTGGGCGTGGGACATTCACTCAAAAGAGAAAGCAGCAGTTTTACAATCAACACGGCATACATCAATCTGGAGCCCTACCAGGCATTGGTTTCTCAAGACCTTAACTGGAACAAAGCCTTTGAATCAATAAGTGGTGAGGCTGTGTATGTAAACAGATTTGAAAAGGGCCTTTTGAAATCCTATGCGGCTTTTGATGCATCAAGCTTTGACTTTAATCAAGAGAACATCAACAATCCAACACCACAACGCATCGATTTAAAAAACAATAATTTCTATACAAACACCTCCTACAAAAGTTACTGGAACAATAATTGGCAGTTTTACAACGGATTGAGTTACGGTTTTGGAACCAATACTATTTTTATCGATTCAGACAAGGTACAAAACGATGAACACGCCCTCCATCTCAAATCAAAAGTAAGTCGTCGATTTTCAAACAGAATAAAACTGGATGTGGGAGCCGATTTTTTCAGCACTCATTTCGATGAAGATTTTCGAAATACAACCGGTGCGTTTGACAGTGGCTTCTCTTCAAATAGTTTGGCACTCTATGCAGAAGGCGATTTTTTCTTCTCTAAAAAGTTGGCAGCAAAAGTGGGGGTGAGAGGGTCACAGCAGTTCTTACTTGATGAAACACGGGTTTCACCACGGGTTTCCGTGGCATACAAATTTGGAGAACACGCCCAATTTGCATTGGCTTATGGTCGCTTTTCCCAAACACCAAAACAAGACTATCTCAAGTACAACACCGGGATAGATTCAGAAAATGCGACGCATTACATTTTAAATTATCAGTTTGATAAAAATGGACGCACCTTGCGCCTGGAGGGCTACTACAAAGACTACAAAGACCTGATTCGTTTTGATGAAGCACTTCCTCAGTTTGACTCACAATTCAACAACAACGGAATCGGCTATGCCGCCGGACTTGATTTTTTCTGGCGGGACAACAAAACCATTAAAAATTTACAGTATTGGGTATCCTATTCGTTTATTGATACCGAGCGTTTGTACCGCAATTTCCCAAAACAGGCGACCCCTTCATTTGTCGCACAACACACCGCTTCCTTAGTGACTAAATACTGGGTGGAAAACTGGCGTTCCCAGCTTGGTTTTTCTCATACGTTTCATACAGGCAGGCCCTTTAACAACCCTAACGAGGCGACATTTATGAACGGAAATACAAAAGCGTATAACAGTCTGGCGTTTAATTGGGCTTATTTAGTAAGCCATCAAAAAATCCTGTATTTTTCAGTGTCCAATGTGTTGGGCACTCAAAATGTATTTGGTTATGAATATGCCAACACCCCCAATGCAAATGGAACCTTTGACAGGCGTGCTATCACTCCCACAGCCGACCGGTTTTTCTTTGTTGGGTTTTTCTGGACCATCAGTGATGATAAACAAAGCAATCAGTTGGAAAATTTGTAAATGATAGTGGTAATTCACTGTAAAAGAAGGAGTGAAGTTTCCTGTTTTAAAAAAGTACTATCTTTGAGTTTACATCTTAGACATGGGGTATATACAGCTTATAGGGTGTATATCAACAATAAACCGATATAAAACAATAGTTTACAAATGCGATATATCAACAATAAGTTATAATTTTATGTTGTATATACTAATGTTATAGGGCATTAAAAAACAAACTCAAAAAGACATAATTTGATTAACTAAAAAACAACCACATTAAAATTGACATTTATAGATTATGAGCAGGATTAAATTACACACAAAAATAAATTGGCCTGAAAAAGTAATTGACTTTTTAATCGTAATTTTTGGAATTACCATCGCTTTTCAATTAAACAATTGGAACGAAATCAGAAAATCAGAATTAAAAGAAAGGAATTACATACAAAGCTTTTATGAAGAAAATATTGATAATGAAACCAATCTTAATAATGCTTTAAGTTTTTCCTTGTCAAATAAAAAAAACATTGACACTCTCATACATATAATTCAAAGCAAAAACTATTCTGATAGAAGAATTCAAACTCTACTACAAAGTATGTTACAAATCTCAAATTTTACTCCCATTACAACAACAATGGAGAACATTACTTCATCAGGTGAATTTGAATTAATAAAAGATATCGACCTAAGAAAGGAAATAATTAACAGCTATAATACTCACAATACCACTCTAAAACTTGAAGGATTATTGTTGGACCATTTAAACGATTATGTAATTCCATTCTATTTTGAAAATATCCGCTTTGCTGACTCGCATCCTTTAGATAAGGATTTAATCAATACACCCTTATTTGAAAACATTGTATTTGGTTATTCTGTCTTACTAAATCAACAAATAGAGGGTTATCGAAACAATTTAGAAAAAATAATTTCATTGAAAGGAAAATTGGATAAATACCGCTAACAAAGTCGAGGCACTTCTCATACAAGTAAACCCTTATGCAAAAGATACTTATTATTTCCTGCCTCTTACTTGCCTCGTGTGCAAACAGAGATACTAATAGCACTAATCAACAAGAGTCGAATAAAGTACTGCACGACAAACACGTACACATAATGAGTCCGCAGCTAATTTCATTATGGAAAAGTATGGGTATTCCATTTTCAAAAGAAGACTTTTATTATTCTGACATAGACACAATTTTCAATGCCAACAAGGCACAATCAGTTTCATTAATTTCTATGTCTTATGTGTATTCATCTGAGGAATTCGGAGGCAATTCGGAAAACATTGAGGAAAATGTTAGATATGAAAACGATTATCTTGCTTTGGCAAAATTGAAACACCTAAAAAAAATCAAGGCATTTTATGGAATTGACCCATTGCAAGAATTTACCTTTAAAGAAATAGAAAGATGTCATAATGAATTGAACCTTGATGGAATAAAGTTGCACCACAATGCCTCGCAAGTTTATCTCACAGAACCAGAACATTTGGAAAAAATTAAATCGATTTTTGAATACGCATCATACAACCAAATACCCATACTGATGCACTTCGACAATTCTCATCCAAAATTTGGCAAAACGGATGTAAAAATACTTGCCGATTCAGTTATTACGGGATTAGAATATGTAAATTTACAAATAGCACACTTTGGAACTTCAGGTGGCTTTAATCAGAAAACAAAAGATGTTATTGATGCTTTTATTGAACTGTTTCAGTCAAACCACCCCATATCAAAACATAAAATAACATTTGACATATCGGCTGTTTGTTTGGATAAAGATGCAGAAGGTGTTTCTAAACTAACAACCAAAGAATTTGATGAACTTTCTACATACTGTAGAAAACTTGGTTTTGACAGGATAGTATTTGGAACAGACTATCCATTATACAGAGGTGATGAATACCTAAATTTACTCATATCGAAATTAAGATTGACAGAAGATGAAATTATTAGTTTAATGAAGGAAAAAAACGCCCTATAACAGCACCTACCCAAAAGTGGCGGTTCAGTGGTTAAATCAAGCTTTGTGCTTCTATCAAAGTTTGTGCTTGTTTGACAGTGAAGTGCTCCGAAATCGCCACCTTCGGGTAGCTGCAAAACGTGAGCTGCAAAAATAAGAAACCAGTAACCTAAATTTAATCTGATATGATTTTTCAAAAAATAAGAGTTATTATTATCTCAATTATTCTATTGCAAGCTTCATTAGTCTATTCACAAGAAACTTATAAAGATATTTTAGGAAGAACCTATGTGCCTGCTGATCAAGAATTGTATGAAACGATTGTTTCATTGGATAAAAAATTATTTGACGCTTACAATTCCTGTGATATGGATACGCAAACCGCTCTTTATTCGGAAGATTTGGAGTTTTTTCACGATGAAGGAGGCTTGTCAACCTCAAAAGAAGAACTGTTAATAGCCCTCAAAAATAATATTTGCGACAAGATTACGAGAACACTAATTAAAGGGAGTATAGAGGTGTACCCTATAAAAGATTACGGAGCTGTAGAAATAGGATATCATACTTTCAATGATAAAAAAACACCAGAAAATAAATCAAAAGCAAGTAGATTTGTTATGGTTTGGAAAAAAACAGATGAAAATTGGACCGTAACAAGAGTTATCAGTCTTCATTAAGGCTAGAAATTGCGGCAGCCGTATAAAATTAATTGCTTGGTCACTGCCTACTTACGTGCATTCCTTCAGCATATTCTATCTGTGATTTTTTGCTATCTTAGTGCTTAAACCACGCAACTAACATAAATACATCTACGTTAGCAGTAACCCTATGACATTACAGTAACCATTAAACTGCCGATAATGAAATTAAACACCCTTTTATTTCTAAGCTTTTTTATGCTGTTGACCTCCTGCAACGGACAAACCTCTAATACGAAAAAACAAACTGACCGGTTTAAAGAAGGAGTGGTAAAGGGCGACACCGTAAACCAACTTGGTAGCAGCATAATGGTTGTTTATCAGGACAAAAAGAATACATATTGGTTTGGTAGTTGGGAAACAGGCGTGTATAAGTACGATGGAAAGGTATTAGTTAATTACACAACAAATCACGGTTTACTAAACGACAGAATTGATGAAATTAGAGAAGATAAATTGGGCAACATTTATTTTACCAGTGCAAATGCAACCTCTGCAATATCAAAGTTTAACGGAAGTACTTTCACGACTTTAACGGCAGTCCCCAGTGAAAATTGGAAACTTGAATCCACAGATATGTGGTTTAAATATTCTTATGGAAATACGGGGAAAGTATATCGCTATGATGGTATTACATTATTTGAATTGCAGTTACCTAAACCACCTAATTTGACCAATCCATTTGATGTCTATAGCATTTATAAAGACAAAAAAGGAAATATTTGGTTTGGTACAAACCCCGTGGGCGTTTGCAGATATGATGGAACATCGTTTGATTGGATTACAGAAGAAGATGTGACAGAATTTCGCGACGAAGGTGCCAACGGCGTGCGCTCCATTACGGAAGACAAAAATGGCGACTTTTGGTTCAATACCGAATACCGTTACAGTGTGTATGACCCCACAACATTAAAAAGCAATCAGTTTTACAGAAGACACCAAAGCATTGGCGGTTTGGACGGGAAAAAGGACAGCCATTTGGACGAATATCTATCCACAGTAAGAGACAACAACAATAATTTGTGGTTTGTGACCTATCGTGATGGCGTTTGGAAATATGATGGAACCAAAATTACACATTATGCAGTTCAAGACCAATCAAAGGACATTACTTTATTCAGTATTTACAAAGACAACCAGGGCGACCTTTGGCTGGGAACACACGAGAATGGAGCCTTTAAATTCGATGGAACAACTTTTGAGAGATTTAGACTATGACGAAAGAAAAGAAAAACACTCAGAAAACTGACGGAAGAATTTTTCGAGTATTCGAACTCATTACAGAATCAATTGGCTGGTTACAAATAGTTGCTTCACCCTTTTTAATTGGACTTATTATAGGTGCAATCATTTATTTTCCGGAGCCGACAATGATGCGACTGGGTATTGGGACTATTGTAGCAATCTTAGGACTTGTTATAGGAATATTTTGGGCGACAAAACAATGGAAAGGAAAAGGAACTATTTGGTTTATGTCAAGAATAATGGCGACACCGGAACTGGACTACGAAGACCGGAAAACCAGGGATGATAAAACAAATGACAATGACAAATTCAAAAAGGATTCTATTTGAATTGATATACAATACAAAAACACTCCCGATATCACCTCATTTAGGATAATATCGCCAAAGGCGAGACTAACCATATACCACTTTTGGCAACAAACTGTGAAACCCGATATTTTAAGAAAAAAAATAATTAAATTGATAATTTTGTATCTTTGATAAAAAGCTAAAAAATGGATTTGCAAACGAGAAAATTGGAACTTATTCAAGAATTTTTAAAAATTCAAAGTGAAGATGTTATTTCACATCTTGAAAAAATCTTGAGAAATGAAAACAAAATAGTAGAAAACGAAGATTTTAAACCAATGACAATTGAGGAATTTAATTCTCGGATTGACCAATCTATGGAGGATTCAAAAAAGGGTCGATTAAATGAAGCGAGTGAATTAAAGGCCAAAATTGACAAATGGAATTAAAATTATTTTGGACTGAATTTTCTCAAAAAGAACTCGAAAAGATTTATAAATACTATCGAGAAAAAGCAGGGATTCGAATTGCAAAAAAGCTCGTTAACGGAATTTACAATGAGACTTTAAAACTAAAAAAGCAACCGAAAATAGGACAAACAGAAGAACTTCTAAAAAAAAGAGAACAAGAATTTAGATATTTAATTTATAAAAATTATAAAATCATTTATTGGATTGACAATAAAGAAAATAGAATTGAAATAAACGATGTTTTTGATACTCGACAAAACCCAATAAAAATAGAACGGACAAAATAAAAGCCAGTTGCCAAAACCGGCTATAGCTTACTGCCTGGTAGAATGATTATTTTACTATATAGAATCTACTCAAAGTGGTGATCTTATAGTTGATGCCTTAGTCCTCAACAAACCCCATACTTAATGAATTCACACAATACCGTTGTCCGGTAGAAGTGGGGCCATCATTAAAAACATGTCCAAGATGACTGCCACAGTTGGCACAGAGTATTTCCGTGCGTTGCATACCATAGCTGCTGTCTTTTACATACTCAATACTTCCTTCTACAGATTGGTCAAAAGCCGGCCATCCGCAGCCGCTGTCAAATTTTGTGTGGCTTTCAAATAGCAACGCATTGCAGGCGGCACAATGATAACTGCCTTTTTCATAGTGAAGATTGTAAGTGCCGGTAAAAGGGCGTTCCGTGCCTTTTTCTCTCAGGATGCGGTACTTTTCTTCACCCAGTAGTTCCAGCCATTCGGTTTCGGTTTTATGAACCGGATATTTTTTGGTTTCCATGGTGTTATTTTTTAGGCTTAAAACGCAGTGCAGCCCCATTGATACAATGTCTTTTTCCGGTAGTGTTTTTGGGTCCGTCATCAAAACGATGCCCCAAATGACTCCCACAATTTCCGCATTTTAACTCGGTGCGGGCATAGCCCACATTGTAATCTACATCCAACTCAAGGTTTTCATCCACTCCACGGTCAAAAGAAGGCCAGCCGGTACCCGAATCAAATTTGTGTTCGCTTTCATACAGCAACACATCACATGCTTTGCAGTGGTACGTGCCGGGTTCATCGTTTTTATCCAGCGGACTCGTAAAAGCGCGCTCTGTTCCGGCTTGTCGCAGGACATAGTACTCGAGTTCACTTAACTGCGCTTTCCATTCTGCATCTGTTTTAACAACAGCATATGAGGTCTCTTTTTCAGTTTCAGTTTGGGCTTTGCTGTTACAGCTCCATAGACTGAATGCCAAAAGGCAAAGGGTGATTTTTGATGTCATAACACTTTTTTTAACGAATTTAATTGATATACATACGATTTAAAAACGCCCGGGGTTCTTTTAACTTAAATTTAGTGTTCTCAATAGTATCTCATAAAAAACCTCCCAAAGAATTAACATCAGGAGGTTAAAGAACAAAAACTTGTTAATTCTTAATCCAGATGAAGTGCATTCATCACAGCATTGTAATCACGTATATCAATGCCCGATCTGGTGGCAAAGTCAGAAGGGACTACTACAAACCGAAAGGTCTGGTTTTGCGTAAAGTTTGAGGGAACTGTTGATAAATCAAAATTACCGTCAATCTGAAGCATGATATCAAAAAAGGTGTGGTTATAGACATATTGAATGATATCGCCGTTGTCTAAGAAGAAGTTTTGTGGTATCAAACTCCACAAGTCAACATTATCTGGCAATTGCCCTTCCAGTCGATACACCAATATGGCATCAGATTCAAATACTTCAATAGAGGTTGGAATAGTTATTAAAGATTCCTGAAGTCCGTTTTGATTATTAAACTGAAAATTAACCGTGCGTTCAAAAGTTTGTCCCAGTATATTGATGCCATCAAATCCCGGAGGTCCTTGTGGCCCTTCACAAGCAGTGAATAAAAAGAAAATGGTTCCTAGAGTAAAAATGAGCTTTTTCATAATAGATGTTTTTGATTTTTATAACTTAAACAAATTGCGTACCGAAAATTTTCAGATAGCCAAAATAGGAACAATTTTTGATTGAAGTAGGTAAATAAGTCACAATTTTATTAAGTGACTTTTAGTTAACAAAAGTTACTAAATAATATAAAAAATCAAGTACTAAAAATAAAGTTTTTGTATTTTTACAAAGGCAGTAAAAAAAAACACTATGAAAACGAAACGCTATTTAACGCTAGCAATAATGATGGTCTTGCTCATTGCCTGTACCACAAATCCTTTTACCGGTAAAAGTACGCTCGCTCTGGTGCCAAACTCCCAGATATTACCTATGGCTTTTCAGCAATACAACCAGTTCTTATCTGATAATAAGGTAATTAAAGGCACGGCAGAAGCTCAGATGATTAAAAATGTGGGTCAAAAGATTGCCACTGCCTCAGAGCGCTGGCTCAATGCAAACGGCTACCAGGGCTACCTCAGTGACTATCAATGGGAGTTCAATCTGGTAGAAGATGAAGCCGTGAACGCCTGGTGTATGCCGGGAGGCAAAATTGTATTTTATACAGGAATTTTACCGGTTGCAAATACCGAGGCTCGGGTAGCTGCCATTATGGGACATGAAGTGGCGCACGCCCTTGCCAATCACGGTCAGCAACGAATGAGTGCCGGGCAATTACAGCAAATTGGTGCCGTTGCCGGCAACATCGCTTTGGCCAATGATCCCGAAAACCAGGCATTGTTTAATACAGCCTATGGTGTGGGTTCCTCGGTGGGCGTGATGCTTCCCTTTAGCAGAAGCCATGAAACCGAAGCTGATAAAATTGGCTTGACATTAATGGCCATCGCAGGTTATGAACCCGCTGAAGCTGCCGAATTATGGCGCAGAATGCAAAAACAGGGTGGAGGTGCCGCACCACCTGAATTCCTAAGTACACACCCTGCAAGCCAAACACGCATCAACAACATACTATCCTGGGTAGAAGAATCAAAAGCAGAAGCCCGCAAGTTTGGAGTTACTTCTTTTAAAAAGTAACAAAAAAACAAGCTGATTCACCAACTTATTTTTTATTTTAGGAGCTGCCTTTCAGGGCAGCTTTTTTATTATACAAATGAACTATTTGTCTAATTATGCTTGAGTAATAGTTTTTAATAGTTTTGAAAGGTTAAAAAGAGTATTATTACTTTTTTTTAATTCAAAGTTTAATTTTTTGCCCTAATTCTAAATTAATTTTCCGGCCTACGAAAGGGTTTCGTTAAAAAAATAGGATCGAGCGTATAGAAAATGTCCTACGGACATTTTTAGCGAAGAGGCCAGCTGGCGGGAAGGTCGGAGGAGGAAGTAAAAATCCTCGACAATCCGAATCAATATTACTAGAATAGTTTGTATTTGGATTTTCAAGTTATGAATTCATTGAAGAACCTTTATTTTTACGCCGCAGCGAACGAAATTTTTAGAAACGCTTTCGTAAGCCTAGCGTTTTTTGGTTCTTTTTTTGGGCGATGCAAATCGACGAAGGAGATTCACGAACTCCTTTTCAAAAATAAATATGACGTGAGTAAAAAAGAACAAATCAAGTGAATTAATAAAGATGAAATTGATTTAAAAATAATATGAGACAAACACCCGAAAAAGGAAGCAAAAAACTCCTCTTTGCCTGGGCATTTTACGACTGGGCAAACTCAGTCTATAGCCTGGTCATAGCATCAGCCATATTTCCCATTTACTATGCCTCTTTGTTTGAGGCTGCAAATACAGAAACCGTGACCGTTTTTGGTGGTGAGATACGCAGTACACCCCTCATCAGTTATGTCACCGCTGCAGCCTTTTTGCTGGTTGCATTTATGTCGCCGCTGCTCTCAGGTATCGCAGATTATGTGGGGAATAAGAAAAAGTTTATGCAGTTTTTCTGTTATCTCGGCAGCGCTTCCTGTATAGGGTTGTTTTGGTTTAGTCTGGACGCGATTTATTTCAGTCTGCTGTGTTATTTTTTGGCATTAATTGGCTTTTGGGGCAGTTTGGTGTTTTACAATTCCTATTTGCCTGACATTGCCTTCAATGACCAACAAGACAAAGCAAGTGCCCGTGGCTTTTCTATGGGGTATGTGGGCAGTGTGGTTTTGTTGCTTTTTAATCTGTGGATGGTTATGAAACCACAGGTTTTTGGACTTGGAGAAGGAGGGGAGGCAGCGATGCTGGCCATGAAAATTTCGTTTGTAACAGTAGGCGTTTGGTGGGCAGTTTTCAGTCAATACAGTTTTTATTACTTACCGGTGGGCCCCAAAAACAACAACAAAATTACCCGCAATGTGCTATTAAACGGTTTCAGGGAACTTCAAAAAGTGCAAAAATCTTTGCTGGAAAACATCCAACTCAAACGGTATCTGTCTGCCTTTTTTGTGTATAGTATGGCGGTACAAACTGTGATGCTCGTCGCGACTTATTTTGGCGAACAAGAAATCAATTGGGCAGATTCCACAGAAAAAACAATGGGGCTCATTATAAGCATTCTTATCATTCAGCTGGTGGCTGTGCTTGGCGCCGAAATGACCTCAAGGTCTTCTGAACGCTTTGGAAACATTCCCACACTCATTGTCATCAACAGCATTTGGCTGGTGATTTGTATCGTTGCATACACCATAACAGAACCCATACAGTTTTATGTTACCGCCGGTTTTGTAGGTCTTGTAATGGGTGGAATTCAATCGCTTTCGCGTTCTACCTATTCTAAGTTTTTACCAGAAACCAAGGACACCACATCCTATTTTAGTTTTTTTGATGTGACCGAAAAAATTGGGATCGTTATTGGGATGATGCTTTATGGGTTTATTGACCAAATTACCGGAAGTATGCGCAACTCGGTATTGTTTCTTGTCGTTTTTTTCTTTTTGGGCATTGTTTTGTTGTTACGCGTTCCGCGAAAACCGGCTTCTGATCGTAAGGAGTGACATAATATTAAGAAGTCTCCCCGCAATCAAGTGCCTTTTTGAAGGCAATTTTTTATCAAAAAATGAGTTGTATGAATAAATTGAACTTCAAATAAATATTTTTTACTTAAGTTTGCGAAGCATCCAACTAGTTTAAAAATCTACTTATGAGCCTGAAACATATTTTCACAACAGTATTTATTAGTGCCTTTGTTTTTATTTCCTGTGACAACGAGCCCCTGGAAGGTGAGTTTGTTGTTGATGACCCCACTGTCCTCATACCTGAATTTACAGCAGAAATTGAAGGCTTTACGTTCATTGCAGATACCGCTCGGGCACAGACTGTTCAGGGTGTGACAACAATCACCGGTATTAGAAGCAATGGCGATGTAATCGATTTGAGACTCAACGGTGCCGGTGTGGGTACTTTTGATATGGTCACTCAGGGAGAGGCAATTTTTGGAATCAATGTAGATCCTACTGCTTTTTCATCCCGAAACCAAGGGGGGTCGGGTCAGGTTGTAGTTACTCAATATGATACACAACTGGAAGTGATTTCAGGCACATTCTCTTTTACCGCTACCCGCCCGCTGCTGGATGCAAACGGACTGCCCATACTTGACGGATCAGGCAACCCCACTTTTGATGTTGTTGTCATTTCAGAAGGAACCTTTACAAACATCGCTCTTGAAAGTGACGGAACCGTGGGAGGTGGAGATGAACCCGAATTCTTTGCAGAGGTTGACGGTCTGCCTTTTGTTGCCGGAAGTGAAAATGCAGGAGCCACTTACATAGAAGAGACAAACACACTTATCATCCAAGGGATTAACAACGAAAGACTCATACAAATAAACATTATCAACCCTGAATTAGGGACTTTTGACCTGGGTGCAGAAACTGAAAATGACAGCAAAGCCACTTACATAATTGATGAACAGGAGCCTTACACAAGTCTGCTATCTGAGGGCGGTTCCGGAACAATAACAATCACAACGCTCGACTTTGAAAACAATACTGTATCGGGTACATTCTCATTTGTTGCAGGTAGAAATGAAGGCACAGAAACTGTGACGATAGAAAGCGGCTTTTTTAACAATCTTGTGATCGCTGCGGGCTTGCCCGGAGAGGGAGACGACTTTATGTTTGCCTTTATTGATGGCATCTCTTTTTCTGCTGATGATATTTCGGTGGTAACCGAAGAAAACCATACCATTCAAGCAATCAAAACAAGCACAGGTGAGATCATTACATTTACATTCCCTGCCGGCTTAGAAACAGGAACCTATAGTTTGAGTTTCTCGGGTGATAACAACGCCCAATATTTTGACGGCGAAACAACCTACGGTTCTCAAACAGGTTTGTTGGTGTTGCTTGAAAACAGTGCCCAGTTTATCAGGTTTGCCTTTAACTTCCAAACAGCTTTAGAAGAAGGCGGAGAGATCATACACCAGATATCTGAAGGTTCATTTAAGTTTGCTTTATAAACATTATTTTTCTTAAAACATAAAAAAGCCGCTTTCAAATCGAAAGCGGCTTTTTAGCTATTCAAAACATGATTAATCAACCATTTTTATCTTTCCGGAACCGGCCACTTTACTATCTATTTTAGTGGGTTTGCCTTTGTAACTGATAGAACCGGAGCCACTCACTCTTCCTTTAAAATCGCCACTGCAATTCAGTTTGTAATCTCCGGAGCCCGCAACGCTGATGCTGGCATTTCCTGCATTCAATCTGTAGGCATCTACTGCTCCTGAGCCGGCAATACTACCGTTTAGATTGCTTGCCAACCCGTTTAAAAAAATGTCACCGGAACCTGCCACCTTGGATTCTAAGTCAGTGACTTCAAGGTTTAGCTTGATGTCACCGGAACCTGCCAGTTTCACACTAAGTGCATCAGATTTCAGATTGAAATTATTTTTAATTTCACCAGACCCTGCCAGTGCTATTTTAGAGAGACTGCTTGCCGGTACGGTTATTTCGATCTTCTTTCCGCGGCTTGGTTTCAAATTGATTTTGTTTTCTGTTTTGATATGCAAGACGTCACCTTTCACTTCAACGATAACTTCTTCAAGCAAATTGGATTCGCCGGTTAAAGTGATGTTTCCTGTCCGGCCTTCTACGATGGTGACATAAAATTTTCCGGCTACAGAAAGTCCGTCATAATTTGCTGTTTCAACATTTATTGTGGTGACCTCTCCATTGCCTTGAATGGTATTTGAACCCCACCATTGTGCTTGAAGCGAAGTGAAACTGAATAGAACGAGTAAACTTGTTAAAAGAATTGAATTTTTCATAGGGTACGACTTTTAGATTGATGATTATTTATAATGATTTGTTTAATAGTCTGATTTATTGTTTTTGGATTTTTACCCCTCCATAGCTGGAAGAAACCAGAATCTTGTTGCCTGAATTTCGTTTTCCATAGTGCCCTTCATAGGTACTGCGGCTGCCCTGAATATCTCTCACAGAAAATTCAATTTCATCTGCTGCTTTTAAACCGGCATACGAAAGCTGTGCACTCAAATCAAAAGCGGCGCGGGCATCATAGGTCAAATCTACCGAAGTGTATTTTGCTGTGATGTTTACATTTTTAATACTTTCTTTTAAGAGGTCAACACTTATTTTTCCATAGTTGGCATTCAGATCCAGATTGTGTGAAATTACCCCAAATGTCGTGGTTACATAGCGGCTTTTTCCCGTAACATTTTTGGCTTTACCAATGTTCAATCTTCCGTAAGACGAATTGAAATCAAGGTTGGAAAGGATTTCCATCAACTCTGCGCGGCTGTAATTGCCTTTGTATGTTATGTTTTCGGCTTTGTTGATTACATATTCAGAATAGTCGGCATCAATGGTGGCATTTTTAACAAAGCCAATGGTGGCTCCATTTGTATAATCAAAAGAGAGCAGATTGGAATCACCGTTGAGTTCGCCAATAATAAACGAACCATAATTACAAGAAAGGGTGGTATTTCCATTCAAGCGGTTGAGGCTGATGGCTCCATAATGGTTTTTGATATCCAGACTGTTTGATACCGGCATTTTCACCAGGTAATTGATTTTGATATTGACATTGTTTGATTTAGCACCCCAAAACGTCCAGTTGCTACGCTGGTTTTCAATACGGGTCACTGCACTTACACGCCCGGAAGTGGCTTCAAATTCTACAGAAATTTCATCAAGTCTTTTTTGAACTTCCTGTTCGTTGTTGCCATTGGTAGTCATGGTAACTTCAATTTCAATGCGGTTTTGATTCCAGGTAGCGATATCGACATTTCCATAGCGGTTATCAATGTGAAGCAAGGCATTTTTTGTGACATCAAACTGTTTTTCAATTTTCTTTTCCTTGGTGTGTTTACCATTCAGCTTACTGTCGTTGGCAAACGCCACAACCGGTAGTAGCAGCAGTACTATTATAAGTTTAAATAGTGGTCTCATGAGTTTCTAGTTTTAAGGTTTTTAGTTGGTCTATTTGTTCTAAGACGTTTTGCAATAAGTCAATGCGGCTTTGAAAGTTGGAAATCATAGCATGGATGACGCGTTCATCTTCGCCACTCTTCACCAGGTCTTTTTTTAAGCTTGCATAATCTTTTTCCAGCACTTCCATTTGTTCCAGGGCGTCTTCAATAAGGACAAGGGTTTCAGGGGATTTTTCACGTTTCAAGCTAGCGAGTTCCCGTTTGATGGTTGATGTGAAAAACTGTTGGGTTTGAGCAAACTCGGGCGAGATACTTGCCAGATCTGCCTTAGCCGATCCTTGGTTCATAAATGGAACCGCCAAACTGAAAATGATTAAAAAAGAGGCTGCAATGGCGAGTGGTTTCCATAAAATCAGGCGTTTTACAGGCTTTTTTTCCTGCTCATTCAGCTTTTGTAAAAAGCGCAAACGATGTCCGTCTTTGGGTTCCGCCTGTGGCAATTCCTGCTTTTGAAAGAGCTCTTTTAAGCGGGTGTCTAGGTTTGTATTGTCCATATCTCTCTATTTTTCGCGCAAGCGCTTTTTTTAATTGGTTTGTAAGTGTAACTTTTTTCGCAAACTTTCCCGTGCTCTGGAGAGCAGGGTTCTGCTGTTTGCATAACTGATGTCCATTATTTGTGCAATTTCTTCATAATCATAGCCTTCAATATAATGCAGTGTCAAGACGGCACTGTAATTGGTTTTCAAATCGTTGATGGCATGCAACACTTCATTTGACTTCAACTCAGTGTAAGTTTCGTTGCTATCTTCAAAGGGCTCCTCGGCGATTGCTGACATTTTATAGTCTTCCCATTCTTCATTGTGTTCCATTTTTCGGGATTTTGAGATGCTTTGGTTTACCACAATCCGTTTTAACCAGGCACCAAAACTGGCTTCTCCCTTGAACGTATGCAGTTTGTTAAAAGCCGTCAAAAAGGCCTCCTGCATGATATCTTCTGCTTCATCTGTTTGCTTCACAATGCGCAGGGCTGTGGTATACATCGCCCCATAATAGCGGTTGTACACTTCCATTTGCGCAAACTGATTTCCCTGAAGGCAAAGTGCAAGCAAATCGTCAATATGTGTTTTGGTTAGTGACAATGATTGGATTGTTTGTAATAAAGATACGTTTAAAACAAATTTGTTACAGTTTGAAAAAGATTTTTTAAATCTTATTCTTAAGATAACTGAAAATTTGTGTGGTTCCTTTTAATTTGAATCGTTAATAGATAGTTCGTCCCTGCTAAAACGTGTCCACTTAAAGTCAATGATTAATGAAACTAAAAGGATTTAATTACATCTCAAGTGATTAAATAATAAACCAAATTTTACTCAACTATAAATAGTTTCCATTTTACAAAATAGCTTATTTCCTTATT